>CAZCDD010000105.1:0-5362 GCA_964497405.1 uncultured Hydromonas sp.
GGCCCCAACCCACATCGGATTTGCTCGCCTCAAGTTTATCCTGCTCGGATTGACGTTTGCGCAGTTCCAATTCGTACAAGCGCGATTTCAGCATCGACATCGCTTCGGCACGGTTTTTGTGCTGCGAGCGATCGTTCTGACACTGCACCACCGTGTTGGTCGGAATGTGCGTAATCCGCACCGCTGAGTCGGTTTTATTGATGTGCTGACCACCCGCACCGGACGCACGATAGGTATCAACGCGCAAATCGGCTGGATTGATTTCAATTTCAATCGAGTCATCCACTTCGGGGTAAACAAATACCGAGGCAAACGAGGTATGGCGACCACCGGACGAGTCAAACGGCGATTTACGCACCAGACGGTGCACACCGGTTTCGGTACGCAGCATGCCATAGGCGTACTCGCCATCGACCTTGATACTGGCGGATTTGATGCCCGCCACGTCTCCCGGTGATTCTTCTAAAATTTCCACTTTAAAATCTTTGCGCTCGCAGTAGCGCACATATTGGCGCAGCAACATGCTCGCCCAATCACACGCCTCAGTACCACCCGCGCCAGCCTGAATGTCCAAAAAGCAGGGTTGCGGATCGAGCGGGTTGGAGAACATACGGCGGAACTCCATTTGTCCGACTTCGTCCTCCAGCGCATGGATATCGCTTTCTAAGGCTTCCAAAGTCCCGACATCTTCTTCCATCTGCGCCAATTCAAACAATTCGGCGGTATCTTTTTGATGCGCTTTGAGACGGTCCAATTGCAACACAGTGCCATCGAGTAATTTTTTTTCACGACCCAAGTCCTGCGCTCGTTTGGCGTCATTCCAAACGTTGGGATCTTCGAGCTCGGCGTTGACGACGACTAAACGATCGGCTTTGTTGGCATAGTCAAAGATACCCCCATAGAGCGTCAATACGCTCTTGGAGGTCAGACAGTTGATTGGATAGGGCGTTGATGCGTTCGATTTCCATATTTTTAAACTTTACCAATTCAGTTAAGCCCCTGTTTTTTCAGGGAAACGTGCATTATAAAAGCTTGTCGGGGAAATTGCCACCTGAATCAACGCCAGCGCGTGCTAAAATTACCGCATCTGTCCGTCTGGAACGCGAGTGTAGGCACTCGCTCAATCAAAGGGTTTTCATGCAATCGCTGTGGATGCTGGCTGCATCTTTTTTCTTTTCACTCATGGGTTTGTGTATCAAATTGGCGGCAACGCATCACAATCTGGCGGAGATTGTGCTGGTGCGCGGGATTCCCAGTGTGATTTTGCTCGCGGGTTTCGCGCTGTATCATGGTCGTGCGTTATTCGGCAATCATTTGCGCGTCCACGCGGTGCGCAATGTCAGCGGCGTCAGCTCGATGTGGATGGGCTTTTATGCCATGACGCATTTGCCTTTGGGCTTAGCGACGACACTGAATTACACCTCCCCGTTGTTTTTGGCCGCATTTGTGTTGTACACCAGTTATTTTCCGGGTATTTTACGCGCGCAGTGGCTGCGTTTTAGTGCGGTGATCATCGGTTTTATCGGTGTCATGCTGATTTTTAACCCTTTTTCCGAAGTTCAACTGAATCATTTTGCTATATTGGTCGGACTTTTGTGCGGCGCACTGGCCTCAGTGGCCTATATGAGCGTGCGCAGCCTTGGACTGCTGGGCGAACCGGAATGGCGCACCGTGATGCTGTTTTCCATGAGCACCACACTGACGGGCATTGTCGGCGTTGTATTACTCGGATTCTCACCGAACCCGACGTGGCAGTCGGTTCTCGCTCTGATTGGTATTGGCTTGGCGGGGATGGTGGCGCAACTGTGCATGACCCGCGCCTTTGGCTCAGGCCATCCTGTGCTCACAGCCACCTTGCAATACAGCACGATTATTTTCTCGACCATTTGGGGCGAACTGCTCTGGCAAGAACGCATCAGCCTATCCGGCTTTATCGGCATGGCATTGGTAATGTTCGCCGGTTTGTCCGCCACCTTGTACAGTTTGAAACATAAACAGTAAAAATGGAGCCGCCATGCACCACTACAACGCACTCATCACCGTTGAACAATTGCACGCCTTGGACAAGGAAAAGACTTTGATTTTAGATGTGCGCCACAGCCTCGCGGATTTTGCTCAAGGGCGTCAACTGTACACGCAGTCACATTTACCCAACGCGCATTTCATGGACATCGAAACCGATCTGTCGGGTGAACGCAGCGGCCAAAACGGTCGTCATCCGCTGCCAGAGTTCGATGCTTTGGCGGACAAACTGCGCCAGTTGGGCATGAACAACGAGACCCAAGTCATTGCTTACGATGACGCCGGCGGCATGATGGCGGCGCGCGCCTGGTGGCTGCTGCGTGCGCTCGGACACGAAGCGGTGGCGGTGTTGGACGGCGGCATGGCTGCGTGGGAACGTGCGGGTTATGCGCTGACCGACGTCGTTCCTGTGGTCGCGGCACCGGGGGATTTTCAGCGTAAACCGTCGCTGATGCGCGTGCGTACAGCGGCTGAGGTATTGAGCCAATTGCCTACTGCCGAGCAATTATTGATCGATGCGCGTTCACCCGAACGCTATCGCGGCGAGGTCGAGCCGATTGACCCGATTGCCGGCCATATCCCCAGCGCAATCAATGCGTTTTGCGCCAATAATCTACAAGCAGATGGCACATTCAAACCCGCGGCGGAGCTGCGGGCGCAATGGCTGAGTCTATTGGGTGAAGACATCGAAAGCGAGATGGATCGCGTCGTGCATTACTGCGGTTCAGGCATCACCGCCAGCCATAATCTGCTCAGTATGCATATTGCGGGTTTGGACGTATCGCCCCGCGGTGCGAGCCTGTACGCCGGCTCATGGTCAGAGTGGATTGCCGACAGCACCCGCCCGCGTGATCCGGCCTAAGCCTTTCATTTTAAAACAAAGGGAATTGAGAATCGATAGCGATACGGTATCGCAGTCCCACCCCGTGTGGCGGGAATAAATCGGTATTGATGAAGCACGGTTTCGCGCGCCGAGCGATCCAAGCGTGAGAAACCGCTGCTTTTAACCACATGAACCGATGACGGGTGACCATCCGCTTCGACCATGACCAACAAGGTCACCACGCCCTGCTCACCCGCATCCTGTGAAAACGTCGGATACGGTGGTTTCGGGTTGTGCAGATAACCACCGATGTGCGACGGTAACGTCAAATCGCCCCCGCCGTTTGCCGAACTCGGACTGGCCTGAGCGGTGGCAGGTCTATTCGCAGCAACACCACTAACGCTGCTTCCAACAGCGGAGCCGCTCGGCACAACCGTATGCGCGTTGGAGCGGGATACCGTTGGCTTTTCTGCCGCAGGGATGGGTTGCGCAGCCGATGACGTGGATGACGATACAGATTGGACACCGCCTTCCGCACGCGGAGCGGCGGCCTGATGATCGTTCTGAACCGTTTCGGACGCGGTCAGCGCACGAGGCGCACGAGGCGCTGGCGTTGCCGTGATAGCAGAATCAGTAGCCGAAGTCGAGGCTTCCGCTCCCTGAGCTGGGTCTGCGGCGCGCACAATCTGCGCGTCCACCCAATGGGGCGACGCAATCCAACCCTGCCGCCATAAAAAACCGATCACGCCCAGATGAATGAGCGCGATCAGCAGCAGGATATCAAACCAGCGTTTTGAACTCATGCCTTGCAGTCCTGCGTTTAGAACTTCGCATTGAGTTTGAGCCAAAACTGGCGACCGAGTTCGTTGATCCGTTGACCCACTTGCCCCGCAGCGGCGACATCGTAGGCCGTGGCTTTGCTGATGTGTTCGCTGTAGGTGCGGTTGAACACATTGTCCACACCCAGATTCAGCGTGACATTCGGGTTGAGCTTCCAGCCGGCATTCAGTGACACCACGCCGTAACCGGCGCTGGCGGTGTTCAGATCTTGCCCCACGATGTTGCCTTGCCCCGGTGCAATGCGGTTTTGACGCGCCACGGCACGCAGCAACACGGCGGCAGAGAATGTACCGTCATCGTAGCCGAGCGAGGTTTTCGATTCGAGTGGCGGGGTTTGCGCCAATGCGAGGTTGTCGGTGGTGTTTTTGCCACGGGTGTAAGCGAGGCTTTGGCTGAGTTTCCAGCTCGGCGCGAAATGCCACGTCAATTCGGCTTCACCGCCCCAGCGAGTGGCGTCGATATTGCGCGCTTTTGGCATGGTGTTGTTATCCACCAAGATAAAATCATGGATGCGGCTGCCAAACACCGACAGCCCAGCGGATAGATTGTCCACTTTGTAGATCACGCCCGCGTCCAATTGTTGATTGGACTCTTTGCGCAGTTGGTAGCTGCGCATGCGTTCCCAGAAGTCCGGCGCACGCTCGCCCACGCCCAGACCGGCATAGGAAGTCCACGCCCCCGCGCGACGCTCAAAACGCACAAAGCCGGAGTTCATACGATACGTCTGTTTTTCCCATGCGGTGCCTTTGACCATCGCGTAGTTGGCGTATTTTTCTTGATAAGTCGCATCGGTGGTATCGTGGCGATAGCCTGCGACCAGACGATTTTTGTCGTTCAGCAGCCATGTGCCTTCGGCATACACACCCCAATTTCGGAAATGTTGATCGTTCTGACGTGAATTCAGGGTGTAGCTTTTCATGCTGTTGCCATTGCGCAGGGTGTGCTGATCGTCCATCCAATCCAGCCCCACTTTGGCCTGCACTCGCTCGAAATCCAAGCGGGCTTGCAAACGCGCGGTATCGGTGCTGCGATCCGGATTGTTTTCCATCTTCATCCCCATATTCGGGCGCAAGCTGTAATTGTCCATCAAATGATCCACATAGCTGTGACCGTATTGTGCTTTGAGCTCGCTCAACCACGGGGTCAAATCACGACGCGCCACGCTGACATTCCACGCATCGCGGTCAAATTTAATCCCGTCCATACTGCGGTCGGCATATGCTGCATGCCCACGGCTGCGGTCGTAGCTCGCCTCTATCGTGGTTTTCTCATCCGGTGTGAGCCCCACTTGCAGATTTTGGCTGTTGCGCGAGTAGGCCGAATGCACCTCTTTGCCAGCGCCGTCCTCGTAGTTTTCCGCTTCGTTATTCACTAAATTCAAACGTGCATAACCGTATTTCCAGCCAGCGGTCAAACCGCCATACAGATCCCAACGATCCGCGCTGCCTGCGGTCAGGCTGCCATCCCATTTGAGCGTATTGCGGTCAAAACGCGGCGTTTGACGCACGAACTGCACAGAGCCAGCGACCAAACCCGGCCCTTGGGTCACCGACTGCGGGCCTTTGGTGATGATCACTTCATCATAATTTTCAGGGTAAATATATGCGGTCGGCGGATCCATACGACCGCCGCAACCACCGAACAAATGATGATCATCCGCCGTAATCGCCAAACGCG
>CAZCDD010000106.1:0-5317 GCA_964497405.1 uncultured Hydromonas sp.
CGACGAATTCCTTACCGATGATTTTGCGCTTGGCTTCGGGGTCGGTCACGCCTGCGAGTTTGCCCATGAAGTCATCCACCGCATCGACGCGAATCACTTTCACGCCCAAGTGGTTGGCAAACATATCCATCACCATATCGCCTTCGTTCAAGCGCAGCAAACCGTGATCGACAAATACGCAAGTGAGCTGATCGCCAATCGCGCGGTGAATCAGCGCAGCGGCGACCGATGAGTCCACGCCGCCAGACAGACCGAGGATAACCTCTTCGTCACCGACTTGTTCACGGATATTGGCCACCGCTTCGGCGATGTAGTCGCCCATCGCCCAGTCGGCTTTCGCGCCGCAAATTTCTTTGACAAAGCGCGACAACATGGCTTCGCCTTGAACGGTGTGGGTCACTTCGGGGTGGAACTGCACCGCATAGAAACGACGCGCTTCGTCCGCCATGCCGGCGATCGGGCAGGCGTCGGTTTCTGCCATCAAGGTGAAGCCTTCTGGCAAGCGCGATACGGAGTCACCGTGGCTCATCCAAACGTTCAGCAGGCCGTGGCCGTGTTCGTTGGTTTCGTCTTGAATCCCGTCAAATAATTTCGTATGACCGCGCGCACGGATTTTCGCAAAGCCGAATTCGCGTGGTTTGCCCAGTGCTTCGGCTGTTTCCACCTTGCCGCCGAGCTGCTCGGCCATGGTTTGCATGCCGTAGCAAATGCCCAGCACCGGTACGCCGAGTTCAAACACCGCTTGCGGTGCGCGCGGCGTATCGCCCTCGGTCACGGAGCTCGGTCCGCCGGAGAGGATGATGCCTTTTGCGCCGTAGTTTTGGATGAATTCGTTCGAGACGTCGTACGGATAAATCTCGGCAAACACACCGGCGTCGCGCACGCGACGGGCGATGAGCTGGGTGACTTGCGAGCCGAAATCAATGATGAGGATTTTATCGTGATGGTTAGACATATGAATGATCGCAGGTGTTTATAAAACATCATGGCGCTGGTTTTGCCTCGCGCCATGATGGATGTTGGGGAAAATTAACGCTTGGCCTTTTTCGCGGGAGCGGTGTTGGGCAGGTTTTGGATGCCCGGAGCGAGCATGTTCAGACGCTCAATCCATTTTTTTTCTTCAATTACCAAAGGCTTTTTAGATGATTTGCCACGCTCGGCCCACTGCACGCTGTAGTAGTCTTGAGTGCCTTTAATCGAGGCAATCAATGCGGTTTCACTTTGGCCTTTGTTATTACCACAGCTCAACACCGCTACAGCAACCGGTGTGCCATTGCCCATCGTGCCTTCAAATATTTTGGTACCGCTGAATGAGTCAGGGCAGACTTTTTGAAAATCAAGTACCGTCATGCCGATCATGGTCATGGGGGTCACTTTTGGGTTTGCGGCCAAATCTTTGATACCGGTCACGGTAATGACTTGTTTCCAGTTTTGCGGGGTTTCACCGGTGATAAAGCGCTCGTGGATGTAATTGGTCGCAGAAGCGCGTTCACTTACTTGCGTGTCAAAATTAGCGGGAATATTGTAAAAGACTTGTTGGCCGAATACAGTAGAGACCGATCGATTCAGTCCAGTCGCGGGTGTTTGGGCGTAGGCCAAAGTGGCGGTCAAACTCAGGAGTGCAATAGCAACCGTTTTTTTCAACATGGTGTTTTCCTTTCGATCGGTCAACAAGGGTATTTCTGAGTTAAAAAAAGCAAAAGGTCGGAATCGGCCTTTTGCCATGAGGATGTTTAGCCAACGCTGTAGTTCGGCGCTTCCTTGGTGATCTGTACATCATGCACATGCGATTCGCGCATACCTGCTGAGGTAATTTCCACAAACTGAGCGCGTGTGCGCAAATCTTCGATCGAGGCGCAGCCGCAATAGCCCATGGATGAGCGGATACCGCCGATCAATTGGTGAATGATACTCAATACAGAGCCTTTGTAGGCGACGCGGCCTTCGATGCCTTCGGGTACGAGTTTATCGACATTGCCTTCGTTGTCTTGGAAATAGCGGTCTTTCGAGCCTTGCGCCATCGCGCCGAGGCTACCCATGCCACGGTATTCTTTGTACGAGCGGCCTTGATAGAGCACGACTTCACCCGGAGATTCTTCGGTACCGGCGAACATCGAGCCGAGCATCACGGTGTATGCGCCCGCGGCCAAGGCTTTGGAAATATCGCCGGAGTAGCGGATGCCGCCGTCACCGATCAGGGGGACGCCGGTGCCTTCGAGTGCTTTGGCGACGTTGGCAATGGCGGAAATTTGTGGCACGCCGACACCCGCGACAATACGCGTGGTACAGATGGAGCCAGGGCCAATGCCGACTTTCACGCCATCAGCACCGTGCTCCACCAGAGCCAACGCGGCTTCTGCCGTGGCAATATTGCCACCGATGACGTCAATGTGCGGGTAGTGTTCTTTCACCCATTTCACGCGATCGAGCACGCCTTGCGAATGACCGTGTGCGGTATCCACGATGATGACGTCGACGCCTGCTTGTGCCAGCAAACGCACCCGTTCGTCATTTTCTGGACCCACGCCGACGGCTGCGCCAACCCGCAGTTGGCCTTGCGCATCTTTGGTCGCGTTCGGATGGGTGGTGGCTTTTTGAATGTCTTTAACGGTGATCAGGCCGCGCAGCTCATCGCTGTCGTTGATGACGACAACGCGTTCCAAGCGGTGCTTGTTCAACAGTTTTTTCGCTACGCTCAACTCGTCTTCTTCTTTGACGGTGATGAGGCGTTCGCGTGGGGTCATTTTGTCCGCTACTTTGGCGGCCATGTCTTCTTCAAAACGCAAATCGCGGCTGGTGATGATACCAACGACTTTTTTGTGCGAGACCACGGGGAAGCCAGATACGCCGGTTTCTTGAGCCAGTTCGATGATTTGACCGATGGTCATGTCCGGCGTCACGGTCACTGGATCGCGTAAAATGCCGGATTCAAAACGTTTGACTTTGGCCACTTCCAAAGCTTGCTTGGCTGGAGTGAGGTTTTTGTGAATAATCCCAATGCCGCCTTCTTGTGCCAAGGCAATCGCCAGACGTGACTCGGTCACGGTATCCATCGCAGCGGAAACCAGAGGAATGTTCAGAGTGATGTTACGCGATAGCTTGGATTTGAGTGAGGCGTCGCGTGGGAGAATATTTGAGTAAGCAGGTACGAGTAGTACGTCGTCAAAAGTGAGCGCTTTCTGCATGAGTCGCATGGTGGGGTTCCTTTCGCAAAGCGCGATTATACGGTATTTTTCAAAATCGCGTGTTAAAATGTTCGACCTGTATTGAGCGAGTTTCATGCCTTTTTACAGGCTTTTGGTCTCGTTTCGGGGCTGTTATTGTGTCAATGAAAGTATTTAATATGTCCCGAGCCCATCCTTCTCCAGAACAATTCCGTCGCGGCATATTGGCCGGCGTTGGGGCGGGCGCTATGTGGGGGCTGGTGTTTTTGTATCCGCGGGTCACGCCTGAGTTTTCGCCAATGTCGCAAATGGTGCTGCGCTATATTTGCTACGGGCTATTTGCCGTGGTTTTGTCATGGCGGGCGCTGCGTGATGTGTGGGGGCGCTTGCAGGGTGAAGATTGGCGCATGCTGGTGAAAATTTCCTTGCAGGCCAATATTCTGTACTACATTTGCTTGGCCACCGGCGTGAAGTACGGTGGCATCGCGCCGACCACGCTGATTATCGGTATGCTGCCGGTAACCATCGCGTTGCTGGGGCAAAATGATGCGGGTTCTCTGCATTGGAAGCGCTTGATTGCGCCAATAGCGCTCATGGCTTTGGGGATCGTGGCGATTAGCTATGATTTGTTCGAGCACGCCGATCAATCGCTCAACAGTACGCCATGGCAGCGCGCGCTGGCCTTGGTCGCGGCGACGGGGGCATTGATCTTCTGGACGCTGGCGGCGGTGAATAATGCGCGTTATTTGCGCAGCCACAATGCAATTGATCCGAAAACCTGGTCGGATTTGTGCGGCGTGGTCACGGGATTGTTGGCTTTGCTCATGTTGGGTCTCGGTTTATTGGTCGCGCAGCTCGCGCCGAGCAGTATTTTTGCGATCAGCACGGATGCGAATTTGCCGTGGTTGAAGTTTCTATTGATTGGTGGCGTGGTGGTTGCGTTTTGCGCATCGTGGTTGGGTAATATTTTGTGGAATATCGCCAGTCATCTGCTGCCGATCAGTTTGACGGGGCAGCTGATCATGTCGGAAACCTTGTTTTCGCTGATTTATGGTTTTGTGTATGACGGTCGTTGGCCGCGTGCACTCGAATGGTTGGCCATGGCATTGGCGCTGGGGGGCGTGGTTTGGGCGATTCGCCTGCACGCGGATAAGGGCGGCGAAATTTCCGAGGAAGCAACGCAGGTGCACGGATGAGCACGCACAAAACCGCCTACGTGCAAATGACGCTGGCGATGCTGTTGATCGGCAGTCTGTTTGTCGTGAGTAAGGTGATTGTGCAGACCGTGCCGGTATTCGTCGCTTCGTTTTTACGGCAATTTTTGGCCTTTTTGGCATTGGCGGCATGGCTGTATGTGCAGAAATCGACCATGCCCAAGATTCAACGACGTGATTGGGGCGTATTGCTCATTCAAGGCGTGGTTGGGATTTTTCTGTTCAGCGTTTTTGCCTTGTATGGCTTGAAATATACCAACGCGATTGATGCAAACATCATCACCAGCACCACGCCGTTGAGCATGATGCTGATCGCGGTGCTGCTGCTCGGCGAACGGCTGACGATGCGTCGTGTGAGCGCGCTGCTGTTGGCATTGCTCGGGACGCTGGCGATCAATGTGCTGGGCACGCATGACGGCGGTACGCGGCAGGATGTGTGGTTCGGTAATGGTCTGGTGGTGTTGGCCGTTTTGGCCGAAGGGGTGTTTTTCGGCTTTGGTAAACTGCTCAAAAGCCCGATTTCATCCACTTGGCTCTCATTGATTTTAACGGCGATAGGCTCGGTGCTGTTCGCGCCGTTTGCCGCGTACTCGGCGGTGTCAACCGATTGGTCGCAGGTGCCGTGGACAACGTGGCTATTGGTCTTGTACACCGGTGTGGCGCTGACGGCATTTGGCGTGGTGCTGATGAATCGTGGCTTGCAGCAGGTTCCGGCGAGCAATGCCTCAATTTTCACTGCGCTCATGCCGGTCAGCGGTGTGGCACTGTCAGTGATCTTTTTGCGCGAACAATTCCACTGGTATCATGCGCTGGGCATGGTGCTGGTATTGGTGGCGATGGCGCTGGTGATGTTTGAGAAAAAGGATACGGTGGTGCAGACGATCGTGGCGGAGTGAAAAATTAAAAAATGCGCTGAATCCAGCGCATTTTTGATTATTT
>CAZCDD010000107.1:0-5306 GCA_964497405.1 uncultured Hydromonas sp.
CGACCGTTGGCTCGGGTACGTCGTCCATCCAAATGCCTTTTTCGGCGTATTTTTTAACCAGTGCTTTCATGTGATATTCCTTGTTTTTTATAGTATGTTCATCTCGCGCGCGACTTTAGTAAAGGCGTCAATGCAGTGATCCAGATGTGCGCGGGTGTGTGCCGCAGAAATCTGTACGCGAATGCGCGCTTGATCCTTCGGTACCACCGGATAGTAAAAGCCGATGACGTAAATGCCTTCATCGAGCAGCCGTGCGGCCATTTCTTGCGAGCGTTTGGCATCGTACAGCATGACGGCGCAAATCGCGGATTCGGTCGGTTTGATGTCAAAACCGGCGGATTTCATGCGCTCCACAAAATACGCGGTGTTTTCGTGCAATTGATCCTGCAATTGGTTGGTTTCATCCATCATTTCAAACATGCGCACGCCCGCAGCGGCGACCATCGGCGGAATCGAATTGGAAAACAGATACGGTCGTGAACGCTGGCGCAGCAGTTCGATGATTTCTTTTTTACCGGTAGTAAAGCCGCCAATCGCACCACCAAAGGCCTTGCCCAGCGTGCCGGTGATGATTTCTACCTTACCGCGCAGATTGTAGCGCTCAGTCACGCCGCGCCCTGTTTGCCCGACCACACCGGCCGAGTGCGATTCGTCAATCATAATCATGGCGTCGTATTTCTCAGCCAATGCATAAATTTGATCCAACGGCGCGACATTGCCATCCATTGAAAACACGCCGTCAGTGACAATCAGGCGAAAGCGTTGTTCTTGCGCGGCTTGCAATTGTTTTTCCAAATCCGCCATGTCTGCATTGGCATAGCGGTAGCGCTGCGCTTTACACAGCCGCACGCCATCAATGATCGATGCGTGGTTGAGCGCATCAGAAATAATCGCGTCCTGCTCGGTCAGCAAGGGTTCGAACACCCCACCGTTCGCATCAAAGCACGCGGCGTACAAAATCGTGTCCTCGGTGCCGAAAAATCGTGCAATCGCCGATTCGAGCTGCTTGTGCAGATCCTGCGTGCCGCAGATAAAGCGCACCGATGAGACGCCGTAGCCGTGGCTGTCGATCGCGTCTTTCGCCGCCTGTTTCAACTCCGAGCTATTCGATAAGCCGAGGTAATTATTGGCACAGAAATTCAGCACCTCCTGCCCATCGGCGACGCGAATCACGGCGCCTTGCGGCGAGACGATGACGCGCTCGTTTTTATACAAACCGGCCTGTTCGATGGCCTGTAATTCATGCTGCAAGTGTGATTGAAATGGGGTGTACATAGAGCCTCTTTTTTATTATGAATGAAGGAACACGCCCAATTAACCACCGCAGTTTTTGCATACGCCAGCCAAATTTGCGCGTTATCACATCATACACAGCAGAATTTACCCACGCAATAGCAGCAGCCGAACGCCCAACAAAAAGCGGATGGCTTTGACTAACCATCCGCTTGACTGAATTTTACGACGAACGCAGACTTAAAAAGCTTCATCCTCGGCCAAATAGCGCCATTTGCCGGTCGGCAGATTGCCGAGTTTGACTTTGCCGATGCGAATGCGTTTGAGCCCCACCACTTTCAGCCCAACCAGCTCACACATGCGGCGAATCTGACGCTTTTTACCCTCGCGCAGCACAAAACGCAATTGATCCTCGTTTTGCCAGCTCACTTGCGCGCGACGCAACGGCACGCCATCCAGCTCAAGGCCATGATTGAGCAGTTTCAAACCCTCTTCTATCAACTCACCCTCCACACGCACGAGATACTCTTTATCCGTCTCGCTGTCCTCACCGATGAGCTGTTTCGCCACACGCCCATCCTGCGTCAACACCAACAAACCGACGGAATCGATGTCCAAACGCCCTGCCGGCGCCAAACCACGCAGATGTTTGAACTCAAAATCCTGCTGAAACGGCGCGTCCTCCCACTGATTCTCCGCCGTGACCAAACTCACCGCCGGCGCATAGCCATCCTCGGCCTGACCTGACACATAGCCCACGGGTTTATTGATTAAAATCGTCACACGCGACGCTTGCGCCGCACTCGCCTGCCGCGCCAATTGCACGCGATCGGTCGGCTGAATGCGCTGACCGAGTTCTACCCGTTTGCCATTGACCGTGACCCAACCTTTTTCAATGTAGGCATCGGCTTCACGACGCGAGCACAGCCCTTGGTCGGCCAGATATTTGGAAATGCGAATACCGCTGGCCGCGCTCTCCGGTGCAGGTGCGCGATTGAATTTCGAGCCCGATGGCGCTGGCGCATCGCTCTGAGTTTTTGGAGCGGCTCGCTCATCACGCACAGATTTGAGGTGCAAATCGGGATTCGCCACACGTTTGCCGCTCTCGGCGGATGCAGGTATCTTGCGCTTGGCCTGAACCACACGACCATCGGCGAACTCGCGCACGCCATCGCGTGCTTTGCCGTGGCGCAGTATGGTTTGCGGCGCTTTGCCGGTAGGTTTGGCGCTTGGCTTAGCGTTTGTTTTGGCACCGAATTTCGGCGCAGCTCTGTCGGCCGGCTTGGCCGTTGTTCGTGCGTGTGCTGAGTCGCCCGCAGGTTTTGCCGAACGCTCAAAGGTTTGATTGGACGAGCGCGCTGAGGGACGAGCGCTGCCTGTTTTTTGCGAGGCGGCGCTTGATCGTTCTGGGCGTTCCGGTCGGGCTGACCGTTCTGGACGGCCCGAGCGCTCAGGACGAGACGAGCGTTCGGAGCGATCACGTTTATTTTCAGCCGATTTGACAAATGCGCCGCTTGAAGCCGGTTTTTGACCTTGTTTTTGACGTGTATCGCTACCGCTACCGGCATTCGCGCTCGTGCTGACGGCGTGATTATTGCGATTGCGTCCGCGAATCGGCGCTCGATTCGTGCGGGATTCTGCGGATGACTTCGTTGCGCTATCGGCACTGCCGCGCTTGGCCAAGCTGAGGGTTTTGCTCATGGTGTGAAAATGCGTTAATGGTTCGTAATGTCGCAGTTTATAGTAGTTTTGCGGTACTGCCTATGCCGAATGCGTCTCATCGGCTGCGCAAGCATAAAAAAACCTCGCGAGCAAAAACCCGCAAGGCTTTGATTTTCAATGATAATCGCGAATTAGCGATTGGCTTTTAACTCAGCTTTGGACAAAAAGCCATCACGGTCGGTGTCAATTTTTTTGAAATTGTCCACGACGTCTTGTAATTTAGCGGCAGTCGCTTCGGCCAACGATAATTGACCATCGCCATTGCTGTCTGCTTCGGCAAAGGTGGCTGCATACGCCACACTGCCCACGGTCAGACCGGCCAATACAGCCGCCAGCGCAGCGATTCGTTTGAATGAGTGACCTGTCATGTGTTGCTCCATTTCTATTCTACGGGGCGGATGAACACCGCCCACAGCCGTTATAATGCCTCAAACAGACTTTAGGTTGACGATTTTTCGTCGTTTTGACCACGAATTGTTGAATCATTACAACAATGTGTCACCACGCCGGATCACGGCTTTTCCCTGAATTTTAATGCATTTGAAAGGGTTTAACGCTATGATTACGGTTTAAGTTTTTTATTGATGATAAGGATAGGCACGCTATGGCCGGAGCAAGTTTATTAACCCTTTTGGACGATATTGCCACACTGCTGGACGATGTCAGCGTAATGACCAAGGTCGCGGCGAAAAAAACCGCCGGCGTACTGGGCGACGATCTGGCACTCAATGCCCAACAGGTCACTGGCATCAACGCCAATCGGGAACTGCCCGTCGTCTGGGCGGTCGCCAAAGGCTCGATCATCAATAAAGCCATTCTGGTTCCCCTCGCATTGGGTTTGGCTGCGTGGCAACCGTGGTTGGTCACGGTATTGCTGATGATCGGCGGTGCGTATTTGTGCTTTGAAGGTTTTGAAAAAGTCGCGCACAAATTTCTGCACAAAAAAGAGGAAGACGAACAACACCACACCGAGCTGGTCAATGCCATCGAGAACGAAACCGTCGATATGGTGCAGTTTGAAAAGGACAAAATCAAAGGGGCGATTCGCACCGACTTTATTCTATCGGCTGAAATCATCGTGATTGCACTGGGTATTGTCAAAGATCAGCCTTTATTACAACAACTGGCGGTATTGGTTGGGATCTCCCTGATCATGACCATTGGCGTGTATGGGCTGGTCGGCGGCATCGTCAAACTCGATGACATCGGTCTGTGGCTGATGGGCAAACGCGATGCGGTATCCCAAAGCGTCGGACGATTTTTCCTCTGGATCATGCCACGCCTGATGAAAACACTGGCCTTTGTCGGAACTTTGGCGATGTTCCTCGTTGGTGGCAGCATCATTGCACACAACTTGCCGCACAGTTTCGGCGTGCATCATATGTATGAAGTCGTTGCGCACAGCGTACCGTCGTGGTTACAAGGTCTTTCCAGCACCTTGATGGACTTAATCGTCGGTCTCATCGTCGGCGCTCTGGTCTTGCTCATCGTTACCATCGCCAGCAAAATCATGCCCAGCAAAACCACACCCGCACACTAAAACTCAGCGTACAGCATCATCATGCACACAACCAACAGCACCCCTGCCCGCATTACCCTCAACGGCATGACCAAAATCTACGGCAGCATGCGTGCCAATGACAAGGTCAGCCTATCCGTCGCACCGGGCGAAATTCATGCCGTACTGGGCGAGAACGGCGCGGGCAAATCCACGCTGATGAAAATGATCTATGGCGTGACCCAACCCGATGCGGGCACAATCATTTGGGATGGACAAGAAGTCCAAATCAAATCTCCGGCGCAAGCACGCGCACTCGGCATCGGCATGGTGTTCCAGCATTTTTCCCTGTTTGAAACCCTGACCGTGGTCGAAAACATCGCGCTGGCAATGGATGAAAAAGTCAATATGAGCACGCTGTCCGAGCGCATCAAACAAGTCTCCGAACACTACGGCTTGCCGATCGCCCCGCAACGACTGGTGCATGATTTATCGGTGGGTGAACGCCAACGTGTCGAAATCGTGCGCTGCCTGCTGCAAAATCCGAAACTGCTCATCATGGACGAGCCAACCTCGGTACTCACGCCGCAAGCGGTCGAAAAACTCTTCGTCACCCTGCGTCAACTGGCCGCCGAAGGTTGTAGCATACTCTACATCAGCCACAAACTCGATGAAATCCAAGCGCTGTGCGACAGCGCCACCGTGCTGCGGCACGGCGCGGTGTCCGGCGAATGCCAACCGAAAGAAGAAACCGTTGAGACCATGGCGCAATTGATGATTGGCCGTGCGCTGCCGCAGTACGAACACGCGCAGCACGAAACCGGCGAAATCCGATTGAACATCAACCAATTAT
>CAZCDD010000108.1:0-5245 GCA_964497405.1 uncultured Hydromonas sp.
TTTATACGCAAAATATGCCGAGAGAACTTTTAAAACTCTCCCTTTATGAAGATGATGCAGATGGAGGCGGACACAATCCTAAAAACGAAAAAAATAAAGTAGCAGAAACTACAAAGTATACCAACGAAAAGGGGTTTTTATGGCATGAATTTAATCTGAAGGCAGAATTTTCTAAAATCGCCAATGCCATGATGGACGGAAGTCATGACAAGTTACACGAATACTATGTTTTGGTGGAAAGTGCAAAACATGGCAGAAAAACCAGCAAAAATGTAGAAGTAGAAAATCCCGATTATGTGGTTCATCAAACCTATGAAAATGGTAAAGTAACAGACCATAAAAACGATAAAATATATGATGGTGGTGTAATTGAAGAAGTCATCATAATTGGCAAATACAAAAAACAAATGGGCATAGACCCAATTCCCAATACAGGACGAAGCGTAAGTATCGTAAGCGAACCGCCTGAAAAGGAAAAGAACGTAAAGTGTCCTAATTGCGAAAAAGAGATTACAATAGAAGAAGTTAATAAAGTATTAGGAGATCAAGAAAATCAAACATATAGAGTGAAAATAGTATCACTATTGAATGAGTATATTGACAAAAGAAAAGGAACTCCAAAAGAATTACATATAAATACATGTTTACGAAAAGCTCATTTTTTATCTGAAATTGCTACAGAAACATCTTTGTTAGAGAAAAAACTTACAGAAGGAAATACCCCTCCTTATTATTCCGAAAATAATATAAAGACCCTATGGCCAGGAAAATACAATGAACTTGTAAAAAGTGGAAAATTATCATTAGTTGCATCTGAGAGACCACAAAAACAATTACTAAATATTGTATATGGACATAAAAATGGAAATAAAGGAGGTAATGATGGTTGGAATTATAGAGGAAAAGGTCTCATACAATTAACAGGAAGAACCAATTATAAAGATGCAAGTGATTTTCTTGACAAGGTTTTTCCTGAAGAATATATTGATTTAGAAGTAAATTATGATAAAGTGGCAGAAATAAAATATGCTGTTTTGAGTTCTATTGCATTTTGGGAAGGAAAATCAGTTTATAATATTGCGGATGTCTCAAAAACAAAAGAATCAGTCCCAAATGTGAGATTTTTAGTAAATAGTTTTGATAAAGATAACGCTAGAACAAAAAAATATTTTGAAAATGCACTCGATGCATTTAAAGTTGATGAATGTAAGAAGGATAAAGTAGAGAAGAAAGGATCAAAAAGTAAAGTTAAATTGGATTTTGTTGGCAAAACAGCTAAAGAAAGTGCTCTGTCAGAAAAAACTAAGAATGTGTTAAGAGAGGTTGGAGAAGACTCTGGTAATTATTACATAGCAATTACAAGTACTGCAAGAACCTCCCATGATCAAGCAAGAATAATGTATGATAATTGTAAAGCAAATCTACAGGAGCAGAGAAGAACCTATAAAACACCCGGTCAAAGAGTAATTGATGTTTATGAAAATAATAGATCTAAACCTCGAGATACCGTAATTAAACTTATGGAACAAAAGATTAATGAATTAGGTCCATCTACTGTCTCTAAACATTTAGCAAATCCCGAAGTTCTAAATACTTTTGATATTTCATACGGAAATTTAGCTGATAAAACGAAATTTTGGAATGAAATGAAAAAAAGACCAGAGCTAGACGATATATTAAAGGAAAATAATTGTTATCATATTCAAATAAAACAGAAATAAAAGATGAAAAACTTTGCTATAATAATCATTTATATGACCTTGTTTATAGGTTGTAAAAAAGGGAATAATACGTTACGTGCAGCCTTAATATCTCAAAAAAATGATACCATAAAATTGGATGATAAAGATCAAGTAATTTTTATTAATCCCACATTACCATACATAGATAGTTTAAAAAAAACATATAAAAATAAAGATGATTTTTATACAATGGCAGATGATGCCAATTTTTATGTTGCAGAAGCTGGGAGTTATGTTTTAAAAAATAAAGTAGATACGACTAATGTTAACAATAACGTGATATTAAAAATAGGAAAAACAGTAATCTTAACATCAAAATACAAACCTTGGACGTTACTACTTTATCAAAAAGGTAACACCGTATCAAATATATTTCCAGTAGATATACAAGAACAATTCCCCAAATACTTTAATGGAAAAAATGAAACTTATAGTAGTATAAATGATATTTTAGGAAAACTTCAACTAAGTACTTCAAACATAATCTATAAAAATGAATTGGATTTTAATAAAGATAATAGTACAGACTATGTTTTGATTTTACAAGACGATAAGGATAGCTCTAGAAATATCTTGTTTTTAAAAAAGAATGAAGAGGGGTATTCACTTGTAATAAAAAATAATAAAGCAATTCCTTGTGAAGAATGTGGAAATGGGGCGGAATCTTTTTATGATTATAATTTAACTCCAGCTCTACTATCCTTTAGTTCTTCATATAAATCAAATGATGACATCTATCGTGTCGATTTTGAATTTAAGACAGACAAAAAATATATATATGTTCTTGATAAAGTGTCTGTTCATAAAAGTTTAATGGGAGATTCTAATGAAATAAATACATACTTGGACACAAATAAATTTGGAGTAATTCCCATTGGTAGCTTTAATTATTCTGAATTTTTGGAGAAGTTCATATTAATTTAAGTAATCCATTAAAAATTATTTAAACAGTAAACGCCGTAAAACAAAATATTCCTTTACCGAAAACAAAACATCCTAAAAACGGCTAATTTTAAGACGTTTTAAAATAATTTTAAACTAACTGAACTTACTCTTTATAAAATTTAGGAAAGTACTATTTCGGGCATCTGCATCATTTATAATAGCGTCAATATCCCACATGAACAAGCTAACAGGAACAGTTATTTTTGGATTTAAAGAAATTGCTACATCTTTTTGATTATAGTAAAGTTTTCCCGAAGAATACAAAGCTGTAAAATCACTTGCTAAAGCCAATTCAACTTCATCATTGAATTAAAAATAACATTTATGATTCGACACACTAAAACATTTTTATTCATTCTCACAATATTTATCACATGTCTTTCCTGCAAAAAAGCAATAGCAGTCGAAACCAATAGTATTGAAAAGAAAAATAATGTAACAGCTAAACAACCTATACAAAAGACCGAAATATTTTCGTTCTATAAAGCATTTGAATTTTGTGATAATGAAATTGCTTACTTTACAAAGGAAGAAGCAGATAAACTTTATGCAGATAAAAAAATTGAGATTAATCTCAATAATGGAAAAATTGCATATGCACAGAATGTGTTCACTACTGAAAAACTCGCCTGCATTACCAAAACACTAGATTTACAGGACATAATTGAGGTAAAAATATTTAAAACAAAAGATGCTTTTCCTTTCGATAATCTGACGTTACTTAATAATAACTACTTAATTACCTCACGTGATGGTTATTTTTTTGTGTTTTCTACTATTCAGAGTGCAGAAAATAACATAACAGAAAATAAGACAGATTGTAAAGAATTTGAAGAAGAAATGACATCTGGTGAAGAATGTATTATTTATAATACAACTATTAATACTGTTTATGATAATTTAATTCAAGAAAAAAAATTAGATGGCATTGAATTTTTAGAAAAAAAATTACCTTTAAAAGGCTTTGTTAAAGAAATCAATAACAATGGTCTTATTACCATTACTTACAACATTAAAAAAGATATTTCAAGAATTTTAATGAGATACGACGGAGGAGAAACTACTATAGAATTAAAAAAAACAGGAAATAATGTTATAAGAAAAATTATCTATAGTGCAGACTAATTTTTCTATATTTGGTACTATTAACCTATAAAACACAAGATTATGCCATCAACATCAGAAGTAGGACACGCAAAAAATGTAGCCAACCTGCAAAAACTCATCGAGCAAGTTACAGTTTACACCCTTTACAATCCACCAGTAGAAAGCCTTATGGTTCCTAACCTTACCGCATTGTATTCTACTGCTTCAACTGTTCTGAGAGAAGTAGAAGAAAAACGTAACGCCAACAAAAACGCCATTGCATTACGCCAAGACAGTTTTGCAGACCTAAAATCAAAATCCACAAGAATCATCAATCAATTAGATATTTTGGGATTATCACAAGGGATTTTAGACCAAGCCAAATCTTTAAACCGCTTAATTCAAGGTAATACAAAAAAAGCAACCACCACACCCGAAGAAGGCGGAGAAACACCAAGAACGGTTTCTACTTCAAGACAATCCTACACTCAAATAGCTGAAAATTTCGGGATTTTGTTACAATTGTTAGCAACCATTCCAAACTATAACCCCAACGAAGAAGACTTAAAATTAACCAATCTCACAACCTACCACGCTTCACTCATGAGCTCCACCCAAGCCGTTGACCAAACCGAAGCACAGCTCAACGCAAAACTAATAGAAAGAGACCAAATTCTCTATGCAGACGGAACAGGTTTATATTCCATCGCCCAAAACGTGAAAAAATATGTAAAAAGCGTCTACGGAGCAGGCTCACCAGAATATTCCAACGTCTCGTCAATCAAATTCACATCCCCAATTTGATAAAATGGTGAAATGATTTTAAAAAATTGAAACCGAATTTAAAATTCCAACATCCTAACCGAGTATTTCGTTAGGATGTTTTTACATTCTTCCGTCTGCATTTTACTTTTTCGCATTTGTAATTTACTTTATTGTCTTTGAAGTTTACTTTTTCGTGTTTGTAAGTTACTTTCTTTCGATTGTAATTTACTTTTTTACGTTTGTAAATTACTTTGGCACGTCTGAAAGTCAGAATCTTTTGTTTGTAAATTACTTTTTCCCGATTGTAACTTACTTTTTCACATCTGAAACTTAGAATCTTCCCTTTGCAAATTATCTTATACCAAATGAAAGTTAAATTACCACATCTATTTTAACAGATCTAGTGAAAAGTCCAACACTTATGGTAAAAGCACATCCCATTTTTAAGCCTACACTTATGCCAACAAAAAAAATGGGAAGAGCTTTTCCCATTCCCTTTTTTGCCACCACCAAAAAAAGAATAAATTTTTCATTCCCCTCTTTTCAAGAGGGGTGTCCGCAGGACGGGGAGTTTATTTCCTTTGAAAATTTTGTTATCAATAGAACATTAAATTCCTTCCTCGCCAAGCAAACTGAAAACTAACTGCTTAACAGGCACAGCATATAATAACTAGAGTTTCGTTGCGTGCGGAGCACGAACAATGAAA
>CAZCDD010000109.1:0-5171 GCA_964497405.1 uncultured Hydromonas sp.
TGTTTTATGTTTGGGGAGGGGAAACAAAAACAGGGACGCGGTCGGCTAAAAAAATATATAACGAATTAGCAGAACAAGTTTTGTCATGCTTGATTAACCAAGGAAACCATGCAGATGTATGTGCTTTATTACAAAACTCTGGGCTAACACAAAATCCTAACCGTATAGAAAAACATCAACTCAGTGCCGCACGATTAATTGAAAAATTCAATAGTTGTTGCCCTGTTTATGATCATGTCAATGAGCGCAATAAAAATACCCCTATACCTCTGTTGCAAAAACGATTTACTGAGTATTGTCACAAAAATGGCAAACAAGCTCATTGCCTAAGTGAACCAACCTATTGGGATTTACCGCACATTGAATGGAAAGATGGGCTATATCAATACATCATCATTGGCGAACGAGGTCAGGTAATGAAGAAAAAACTTACCTCTAATGCTGATGAAGTATTTGATTGGTACATTGATGGTATTTTGCACAGCTTAAAACCTATTTCATATAACGAAGAACATTTTCAAAATATACTCGGTTCACCTGTGATAACTCTATACCATGAATTTATGTATTGTTACACGCTTCAATATCAAGATAAACACGGTACATTTGAGCTTACAATTGAGCAAAATGCTCAGAAATATGGCTGGCTACTATGGCGATTAGACATTCCCCGGGCAGCGGAACAGCACAACTGGATTATTGATCAGATTCGAGCATATTTCCAGTACAAAAACTTGACCATCCTTGATGGACATAGAATAAGTGAGGTAAAAATTGATTAAAAACGGGCAAATCCTCGCAACGGTTGATATGGGTTCCAACAGTTTCCGCCTCGAAATGGCGCGACTGGAACACGGGCAACTGGTACGCATTGACTATTACAAAGAGCCGGTGCGTCTCGGCGCGGGCTTGGATGCCAACGGCAATCTAACGCCTGAGGCGATTGCGCGTTCAGTCGCCTGTTTGCAGCGCTTTTCCGAGCGTTTGCGTGGTGTCGCGCCCTATGCCGTACGCGCGGTGGCGACGCAAAGTTTGCGCAGCGCGAAAAACCCAGAGGACTTTTTGAAACCCGCACAAGAAGCGCTGGGTTACCCCATCGAAATCATCGCCGGACGCGAAGAGGCGCGGCTGATTTATTTGGGCGTATCGCACGATTTGCCCAAGGATGGCGAATCGCGTTTAGTTGTGGACATTGGCGGCGGCTCGACCGAGTTGATTTTGGGCACGAACTTCACCCCGCATGAATTGAATTCATTCCGAATTGGTTGCGTATCGCACACGCTGAAATTTTTCCCCGACGGACGCCCGACCAAACGCTCGTTTGAAAAGGCCGTGATTGCGGCCTCTGCGGTGTTTGAGGAGGCGCATGCGAGTTTTGGCGCCGAGCATTGGAAATACGCGGTTGGTTCGTCTGGCACCATCGAAACCATCGCCGAGCTGTGCGTGATGCTGGACAGCAAAAGCGGCGGTAAAGAGCACACCACTTACCCGATCACGCGCGAGCGCATGAGTGCGTTGGCGCAATTGATGCTCAACAAAGAGCCGAAAAAGTGGGCGTTTGCGACCAATATGCGCGAGCAGCGCGCACAGGTTTTGGCCGGCGGCTTGGCGGTATTGATGGGGCTATTCCATGCGCTGAATGTGCAGGAAATGCGCCCGTGTTACAGCGCCCTGCGCCAAGGGGTGATGATCGATTTGCTCGAACAATTGCGCGGCGGTAATACGCGTCTGGATGTGCGCAAGCAAACCATGATGCGGCTGATGAAGCGCTACAGCGTGGACACCACGCAGGCGCAACGGGTACACGCGCTGGCGATGGCGCTGTATGCGCAAATCGCGCCAGAAGCGGATGAGCTGGCGCAGCAACGCTTGAGTTGGGCGGCGATGACGCATGAAATCGGCATGGCGGTGTCGCACGATGGCTATCACAAGCATGGTGCGTACTTGATGGCCAATACCGATTTATCGGGGTTTTCGCGTTTTGCTCAGAGCTATTTGGCCGAGTTGATCGGCGCGCAAGTCGGTGGTTTGCGTAAAGTCAGCGACACTTTGGAGAAAAATGGCGACTTTCCGGCGCATATTTTGTGCCTGCGCTTGGCGGTGATTTTGGCGCATGCCCGCGTGGATATTGAATTGCCACAGGCGCTTTTGAAGTTTAAAAATCGTAAAGTGCAGTGGACGATTGAGCGACCGTGGCGCGAAGCGCACCCGCTGACCACCTATTTGATCGAAGAGGAATGGCGCGCGTGGGAAAAAATTGGGTTCAAAGCCCAAGCTTAAAGCGCGATACGATCAGGCGCACATCAGCCGTAAATATCGTGCGCCTCGATCATCAGATAGGCTTCGCGCAGAAACAAAATCAGCGAGCAGACCATCGAAATCACCGACAAAATAAAGAATATCGCAATCGCGCGCGAGACTTCGACGCCAATCAGCGCGCCCACGAAGGCGCCAACCACGACCAAGCAAATCAGCAAGGCCGATGCGACCGAGCACAAAATCGCCCAGTAAATGATTTTCAGACGGTGTTTGTGCAATTCGCACTCGTTGAACAGACGTTGCGACAGCAGCAACTCCTGTGGCGGCAGCTCATGACGCATTTTTTCCACCAAGCGGCGCCGATCAATTGTGCGCCCCAGACGTGCGTTAAGCACATTGATTAAGGTCGCAATCGCCGTCATCAAAAACACCGGCGCCACCGCCAATTGAATCGCGTGGGTGATGTCGGTGATGTGGGTGGATTCTAAAGCCATAATTGTTCAGCGCCGTTGGGTCAATGTCGTCATTGTACCGCAATGTGCTTAAACGGATGCTGCGCCATCCTGCTGGTCGCCAATCAACACCGACTCCAGCGCGATCACCATCATATCGTTAAAACTGGTTTGGCGCTCCTCGGCGGACACCTGCTCATGTGTGCGGATGTGGTCGGATACCGTGCAGATCACCGCGGCTTTCGCGCCGTATTCAGCGACCAGCCCATAAATCCCTGCCGCCTCCATCTCGATGCCGACGATGCCGTATTGCTCCATCGTGTCAAACAAACTGGTGTCGGGGTTGTAGAACAAATCCGCCGAGAAAATATTGCCAATGTGTACCGGCGTGCCGTGCGCTTTCGCCGCCTCAACCATCGCCTGCACCATGTAAAAATCGGCAATCGCAGCAAAATCATGGCCTTTGAATCGGGTGCGATTGACTTTGGAGTCGGTACAGCCGCCCAAGCCAATCACGATGTCACGCACATGGATGTCACGACGCACCGCGCCGCAGGAACCGACGCGAATGATTTTTTTCACCCCAAAGTCGGTGATCAGCTCTTTGATGTAAATCGAGCACGACGGAATCCCCATACCATGCCCCATGACGGAAATCGGGCGGCCTTTGTATGTGCCGGTGTAGCCATACATATTGCGAATGTCGCAGACCTGACGCACGTTGTCCAAATAGGTTTCGGCGATGTATTTCGCCCGCAACGGATCGCCCGGCATGAGTACCACGTCGGCAAAGTCGCCCATTTCGGCATTGATGTGTGGCGTAGCCATAGTTATTATCCTTCTAAAAGATTCGTTCCGTAATTCATCGGCGTGGTGCCAAAATAGTGCGCCAGCGTCTGTCCAATGTCGGCAAAAGTAGGGCGCGCGCCCAAATTGCGCGGTGTGATTTTTTGACCATAGAGCAATACCGGCACATGCTCGCGTGTATGATCCGTGCCGCGCCACGTCGGGTCACAGCCGTGATCGGCGGTCAAAACGACGATGTCATTTTCACCCAGCAGGGGATACAGCTCCGGCAAACGCGCATCGATGTACTCCAGCGCCGCCGCATAGCCCGCGACATTGCGTCGGTGGCCGTAGGACGAGTCAAAATCAACGAAGTTGGTGAACACGATGGTGTTGTCCTGCGCGGCACGCACCGCGTTCAGTGTCGCGTCAAACAACTCAGGCAGTCCCGTGGCTTTGACCTGCTGCGTGATGCCCACGTTGGCATAGATATCGGCGATTTTTCCAATAGAAATCACCTCTCCGCCGCGTTCTTCCACCAGTTTTTGCAATACCGTCGGCGCAGGCGGCTCCACCGCGTAGTCGTGGCGATTGCCCGTGCGTTCAAATTCGCCGACACGCTCGCCGACGAATGGCCGCGCAATCACCCGACCGATGTTGTAGTCATTCAGCTCTTCGCGTGCGATGTGGCACAGCTCGTACAGACGCTCCAAACCAAAATGCCCCTCGTGTGCAGCGATCTGAAACACCGAGTCAGTCGAGGTATAGAAAATCGGCTTGCCCGTGCGAATGTGTTCCTCTCCCAGCTCATCCAAAATCACCGTGCCCGAGGAGTGGCAATTACCCAGATAACCGGGTAAATGTGCACGCGCGACGATGCGATCGAGCAATTCCTGCGGAAAAGAGTTGGTTTTCTCCGTGAAATAGCCCCAATCGAACAGCACCGGCACGCCCGCCATTTCCCAGTGGCCGGATGGTGTGTCTTTGCCCGATGAAATTTCCGCGGCGTGACCAAACGCACCGATGATCTCGGCGGTAGCGTCCAAACCCGACGGGAACTGCCCCGTCGCATCGGCATTGGCACGCGCCAAACCCAGTGCGGTCAGATTCGGAATATGCAATGCGCCGCTGCGCACGGTGTCGCCGTACTGGGTGCGGTATTGTTCCGCACGTTGGTCGCATTCACCACGCGCGCATGCCTGCGCAATGTGGCCGAGCGTATTCGCGCCCGCATCGCCGAATTGCGCCGCGTCCGGCGTCGCACCGATGCCGAATGAATCCAGCATGAGGATGATGGCTCGTTTCATGGGAGTCTCCTTTTCGGGAAATAGATGAGACGATTATGGCTCACCATTTGAATGAATGTCATGACGGCAACGTCGGTCGTCACCCCTCTCTCGCTTGCGGGAGAGGGGCAAGGGGAGAGGGGATATCACGCTGTTTACATCAACGTAAAAGAACCCTCTCCCTAAATCCCTCTCCCCACGGGGCGAGGGACTTTAGGCTGTGCCGTATTCTACCGAATGATCTGATAAATTTCAGGCGTCGGCGTGTACGGCTGCTCATCAATGGTGACGGCTTCGAGGAAAGCCTGTGCGGCCTGCTGCCACGCGGCTTCATCTTTGGCATGAATCACGGTCAGTGGCGTTTGCGTATCAACGTTCGTACCCAATG
>CAZCDD010000110.1:0-5148 GCA_964497405.1 uncultured Hydromonas sp.
TGCAGCACATGCAGCGCCGCACGCGGCTCGATGTAGGTGATGACCACGGCGCGCGCGCGTTGCGCGCCGGCGGCGGCGAGGGACTCTTTGCGCACGATGTCGCCATAGACCACATCGTGGCCTTTGAGCACGCCTTTTTGTACGCTTTCTGGGTCGCTGTCAATGCCGATGTAGGCAATCTCCTGTTCGCGCAGCAAACGCGCTAAACTGCGGCCACTGCGTCCAAATCCACCGATGATGACATGATCGCGTGCTTCGATGCTGTGTTTGGCAATGTCAGTGAGTTGGAGCGATTGTAGCAACCACTCACTGCGGGTGAAGCGAAACACGATTTTATCGGCATATTGGATGATGAATGGCGTGAGAAACATCGACAGAATGATGGCAGCCAACACCCATTGTGCAACTTCGGCGTTGAGCAAGCCATTGCCGATTTCCAAGCTCAACAGCACCAAGCCAAACTCGCCCGCCGGCGCCAGCGCCAAAGCCGTGCGAATCGAGTTACCCGCCGAACTGCCAAACCAGTAGGCCAGCGAGGCGACGATGGCAAATTTGGCCAGTAAAAAAATCAACAGCACCACCAATACGGCCAACCACTGTTGTGCCACCATCGCCAAATCCAATTGCATGCCCATGGCGATAAAAAACAAGCCGAGCAAAATGTCTTTAAATGGCTGAATGTCCTCCTCCACCTGTAGTTTATATTCGGTTTCGGAAATCAGCATGCCGGCGATGAACGATCCCAAGGCCAGTGACAAGCCGGCTTTTTCCGTGAGCAGGGCAAACCCCAGCGTCATCATGAACAGGTTGAGCATGAATAATTCGCTGGAGCGTCGTCGAGCCACCACGGTTAGCCACGCGTGCATCGGTTTTTGCCCCAAACCGAGCAACAGCGCCAGCACTGCGGCCGCTTTGAGCAGGCCAATGGCGACCTGACCGTACACTGCGCCGCCGGGCTGCGCCAGAGCGGGGATCAAAATCAGCAAAGGCACGACGGCCAAGTCTTGAAACAGCAGCACGCCAAAAATATTGCGTCCGTGTGCCGTATCCAGCTCCAAACGTTCGGTCAAAAGTTTCATCACAATGGCCGTGGATGACATCGCCAGCACGCCGCCGAGAGCAAACCAGCTGGCTGCGGTCATGTCCAAGTGTTTGGGCAGCAGATGATTGATCGCCAAACCCAATACCGCGCAGACCAGCATCGTGCCCAATACTTGCGCCGTGCCCAAGCCGAGCACCAGTTTGCGCATGCTTTTGAGTTTGGGAAGCGAGAACTCCAAGCCAATGCTGAACATCAAAAAGACGATCCCCAGCTCGGCAAAATGGCGTACCGATTCAGGGTCGGGCAATACGCCCAGAGCATACGGCCCGATCAGGACACCCACCGTGAGATAGCCCAAAATCGGCGGCAAATGCAGCAGACGAAACACCACCACAGCCGAAACGACTATGGATAAAAACAAAACAATCAGTGGTAAACCCTGCATCAGCATCCAATCATCCGTCCAAGAGCTTCCACGCGCAGGATTCAAGTCGTCCGCAGAATCAACGGCTTGCATTGTGAGCGTGGGATAAAAACGTTATACTTCAGCCTTGATAATAACAAAATTACCCCTCTTATTGAGCGAAAAAATATGCAACCGCAAGAGATATTGGACGCTGCGCGTGACGTACTGCACATTGAAGCCACTGCGCTCATTGATCAATCCGCACATCTGGACGACAGTTTCATCCACGCGATTGAATTGATTATGAATTGCAAAGGCCGCGTGGTGGTCTCGGGCATGGGCAAATCTGGCCACATCGGTCGCAAAATTGCGGCGACTTTGGCCTCCACTGGCACGCCCGCGTTTTTCGTGCATCCAGCCGAAGCGAGTCACGGCGATCTGGGTATGATTACGCCAGACGACGTGGTGTTGGCGCTTTCGAACTCGGGCAAAAGCGATGAGCTGTTGGCGATTTTGCCCATCGTTAAGCGCGAAGGCACCAAGCTGATTACCATGACCGGCAATATGGATTCAGAAATGGCCAAGCTTGCCGATGCGCACCTGCTGGTATTCGTCAAACGCGAAGCCTGCCCGCTCAATCTCGCACCCACCGCCAGTACCACGGCGGCCTTGGCTTTGGGTGATGCCTTGGCGGTGGTTTTGCTCAAGCTGCGTGGCTTTAAAGAGGAAGATTTTGCCCGATCGCATCCGGGTGGCGCTTTAGGTAAGCGCTTACTCACCTATGTGCGCGATGTGATGCGGGTGGGTGAGCAGATTCCGCAGGTACTCAGTGGCGCAAGCTTGATTGACGCTTTGGCCGAAATCAGCCGAAAATCACTGGGGATGACTGCGATTGTGGATGCGGAGCAACGCATCTTGGGCGTTTTGACCGATGGCGATATTCGCCGTCTACTGGAAAAAGGCGTGGATGTGCGCGGCTTGAGCGTGGATGAAGTGATGTCCAAAACGCCGTACACCATCAAGCCGAATGTGCTGGCGGTGTCTGCGGTCGAGTTGCTCGAGCGCCACCACATCAGTCAAGTGCTGGTCATTAATGAGCAGCAACAGCTCGTCGGTGCGCTGAACGTCCATGATTTGTTCGCCGCTAAAGTGATGTAACCCTATTTGGCTCAAGCGTTCAAACGCTTTTGCCGCAATTGAATGGCTAATTGAACGGATACCCTATGACCCACCGCTCCAGTTTCTCCATGACCAACGATGCCTTATACAGGCCGGTCGGCGCGATGCCCAGCGATGGCGTCATTGCGCGTGCAGCGCGTGTGCGCCTGCTGATTTTGGATGTGGATGGTGTTTTGACCACCGGCTATTTGGATTACGACGCGAGCGGTGAGGCGACCAAATCCTTTTATGTGCAGGATGGTTTGGGCTTGCAGTTATTGCGTCAACAAGGCATCGTACTGGCGATCATCAGTGGTCGCGACTCAAAAGTCACGGCGGCGCGTGCTGCGGACTTGAAAATTCATCATGTGCTGCAAGGCGCGCAGGACAAAGGGGCTGCGTTGGCTCATTTGCTGGAGACCGTTGGCATTACAGCGCGGGAATGCGCCTACATCGGGGACGATGTGATTGATCTGCCGATTCTGCGCGCGGTTGGCTTGGCGGTGAGCGTGCCGAACGGCCATGTGCTTGCGCGTGAGGCGGCGCATTGGGTGACCGCACAGGGCGGCGGCGCAGGCGCGGTGCGTGAGTTGTCCGAGCTGATTTTGTATGCGCAGGACAAGCTTTTGAGCGCTTATGCGTCGTATTTGGCGCTGCCGAATACGGATAAGCCTCAGTTGGAGATTGTGTGATGACTCAGTCCGGCTGGCGCGATGGTTGGAAAAATAGCTGGCGCTATTGGCGGCGGTTCAATTTGCCCAATCTGGTTTATCTGCTGTTACTCATGGGTATTATGGCGTTGAGCTACTGGTATGTGCGCCAAGACACCGGCGAGCCGCCTGCGGCTGCCAGCAAACAACCCGACCGCATGGATGGCTTTGCCCAACAGGCAGAGCTGACCCAAACCAGTAAAGACGGCTCCTTGTTGTACCATGCGGCCATGAATGCGGTGGAGCATTTCGGCAATGATGACCTCAAGGGTAAGGACGTCATCCTCATTACCACCCGAGACAAACAGCCGCGGGTCGTTGTCAAAGCCCAACAAGCCGTGTGGCATAGTCAGGCGCAGACCGTTGATGTGAGTGGACAGGTGGAGCTGATTCGCGACGTGGATCCCAATGATCCGGATAGTCGCGTGATGACCCTGACCACCGAGCGCATGAGCGTTGACATGGCGCAAGGACTGGCCAGTAGCGATGAAGTCTTTACCCTCAAACAAGGCGATAGCGTGCTCAGTGGCAAACGCTTTCGTTACGATTACCAATTGCGCGACCTGAGCATGGGCGGCACAGACGGCGGGCGCATCAAAGCGCAAATCCTGCCGCAAAAGCCGTGATGTATTGCTGAAGCGACATTGAAATAGGAACATTCATGCACCGTATGATTCACTCTCTAAACCCACGCAGGCTGCTGGCGCTGATGCTCGCATGCATGCTTTCGCTGGCTGCAATCAATCTGAGCCACGCGCAAGCCACACCGCTTAAAGACCGCAGCCAACCGCTGTTGATCGAGGCCGACAAAGTCACGTACAACGACGTAACGCAAACCAGCGTGTTTTCCGGTCGCGTGATCCTGACCCAAGGCGGCATGCAGATTCAAGCCAATACCGTTGAAGTCGTGGTCGATCCCGAGGGGTATCAATACGCCACCGCCCAAGGCGGTGCCAATGGCTTGAGCCGCTTTCGGCAAAAACGCGAAGGCGCGAATGATTGGCTCGAAGGTCAGGCCGAACGTCTGATTTATGATGGCAAAACCAATGTCATCACATTGTCCAAACGCGCCCAAGCGCGTCGGGTCGATGCCCAAGGCAAATTGCTCGACCAAATCACCGGCGAAGAATTAACCTACAACCAACTGACCGAAGTGTTTGAATCCAACGTCACGCGCAAAGGCCGTACCCACGTCATCATCACCCCGCGAGGTGGCCAATGAACGTGAGCAGCGATCCCGTGAATCCATTGACCCATCCGCGCTCAGAGCTATCCGCCGCCCATCTGCAAAAACGCTATGGCAAACGCACGGTGGTCAAGGATGTGTCCTTCAGTGTGCGCAGCGGTGAAGTGGTCGGCCTGCTCGGGCCCAACGGTGCGGGCAAAACCACCTGTTTTTACATGGTGGTCGGTTTGGTCGGCGCCGATCAAGGCGATGTGACCATCGATGGCGTTAGCCTCGTGCGTCAGCCGATGCACGTGCGTTCACGCCACGGCCTGTCGTATTTGCCGCAGGAAGCCTCGATTTTCCGCAAACTCTCGGTCGAAGAAAACATCCGTGCCGTATTGGAATTGCAGCGCGATGATAATGGCAAACGCCTCAATCGCGCGGAAATCGATCGCCAGCTGCATCAACTGGTCGCAGACCTGCAAATCGGCCACATTCTGCACAGCCCCGCACCCGCGCTATCTGGTGGTGAACGCCGTCGCGTGGAAATTGCCCGCACACTGGCGACCAATCCGCGCTTTGTGCTGTTGGATGAGCCATTCGCCGGTGTCGATCCGATTGCCGTGATTGACATTCAGCGCATCATCCAGTTTTTGACCGAGCG
>CAZCDD010000111.1:0-4899 GCA_964497405.1 uncultured Hydromonas sp.
TAATATCGATCTTCTTCATTTGTCAGGATAATCGTTTCTTTTTCATACTTTGACAATTTCATAGCATTTAGTCTCTCCTCCTTTCCATCTCCTGCTCCAAATATCTCGGTACCGGTTTTCCAGATTTCACAGCGATTGCAATCTGTTTTTCCCGTAATCTCTTGATTACTGACTCTCTTTTCTTTGGTTTCTTTTTTGAGGATTGGTATAGCTTCTGTGCCGGCTTTCTTTCCACACTTTTCTCTTCTGCATTTTTTAGATTATTTACCTGGCCATCCACCATATTATAGTTTTCTTCTGTTCCGGATTCCCAGCTTCTCTCATAAGTACCATTCTCAAAAAATTTCTGATAATGTTCCAGCCTGTCTTTATATTTTTGATGTTCCTGTTCTTTTTGTTCCGGTTCTTTCATAAGCTCATGGAGTTTCTGTTTGGTTTTTTCATCAAATCCATTCTGACATTCCTCCATGATCATCTTCCCATAACTATCTAGGATGATATAGGCAACCTGTCTGTGATATTCCTGATGCTCCATGAGATAAAACTGTTTTCCATCAATAATGATATCATCCGTAGCCATCCAGTTTCCCGGCTTGCCACTAATGCGGTAATTTTCCGTATCCAACGTGACCAATGTACCTGACGGGTTTAATCGGATGAACCCTGATAAAAGCTGTGGATAGTCTTCATTGACATAATAGCAATGAATTTCCCCATTCTGATTCAATACAATCACATCACTGACTTCACAGGACTCTTTCATGCGTTTCCATAAAGCAATTGCATTCTCCCCCGGCAATAATGGCCTGATATCCATCTGCCGGTAATGTTCAATCCGTATCGCAAGTTTCCTGCTTACCGCTTCCTGATAGGAAAGGTGCCAAAGGTCTCTCCCTTCCGAGTGACGGTCTACTCGGTAAACTGCAAATTGATCATTCTTCATAAGCATCATCCTCCAGGTTATTCAGATAACGATTTAGATCCAGGGAATAATAATATTTATCTTCGATCATCTGTAACTTACTGATCGCAGATGCAATCGTTTCCAGCAGATCGTCTTCCAACGGATCTTCTTTCGTTTCTTCCAATGCCTCTAAAGTGTCTTTCAAAATATCTATCGTATCTTTTCTTGTGTTTTCCTGGAAAAGAGCCACAACCGCCAATTCATCTTCTTCAAATGTTACTTTACTCATAAGCTCATATCCTCCCTTCTTTTTTGAGATTTGGTTTTCTGTATCTCTCCTTTTTCTTCTTTTGGTCTGGTTTTCTCTACATTCAGTGGCTTTTCCTCGATATATTGTTCTACACGTTTCAGGGCTTCCTGCACCAACTTGTTCTCCCTGTAAAATGGTATGGAATCTAAGATTTCTCTTTGTGATCTTCCGGCAACCATCAGATCCATCATTCCGTCATAATCACTCCCTTCCTGCAGGTTAAATCCAACGGATTTGAGCCCATTCATTCGTTCTGCAGGTATCTTCTCATACGCTTCTAAAGCTTCCGGCAAAGTAAGATCATGATGAACTTCTCCTAATATCGGAAACTCTGAACACTCTGCCGCATAGAAGCTGATACAACTCGTTTGCTCTAAGATATCCTTTTTCTGAATGTCATTTTCCATTCCGAGTATCTTTTTTCTCTCTTCTACAAAATCCGGAAGTTCCTGGAATCCAAAGCGATCCACAAAATATGCTTTCATATCCCCATTCTGATTCATGATCACAACATCACTGACAGACAGGGAGTGTGCCTTATAATCAGCCGGTGGATCATCATTAAAAATACTGTAAATCGCATTCATATCTTCATTTGGCAGATACAGGCTGGAATAAACACATCGATACTGATCCGCAGTTATCGTGATCCCTTTTTCCTGCAGGTCTTCCATTCCCACAAATAATTGATCTCTTCCAGATCCATTTTTATCCAAATGATAGATTGAGAGCCTGCATTCTTTCCTTGTAAACATCATTTCTTCAAAACTCTGTTCAAACCGTTCCGGATATATCACTCGCTCTACACGTTCTTTCTGGATCGGATCTCCTTTTTCTATGATTGCTTCTACCCATCGTTCCACTTCATTCCAGGATTTTGCAAATAAATGTCCCTGCATCCTATGAGTGCCGTCTGGAATAAACTGCAGATGTTGGGAATTGCTTTCTTCTTTTGCAAAACGGTATCCGGCAGCTTCTACTGCAGCAAGTAATTTCTCTTGTTTCTGTTCCAGCATCATTTCTATTTTTTCTGTCAGTTCATCGATTATTTCTCCGGCAGTCTTACGGATCACATCCATAGAGGCTTTCAGTTCTCTTAGTTCTTTTCCGCTACTCCAGCCGGCAATATACGGAAAACTGTATTCTGACGTATCCAGTTCAAAGGCAGAACACACACAATATGCAACTGATTCTGCTTCCACTTCTTTTGTTAGCCGGTCCTTCTCGATGCCCTGGCTTTCCATGATCTCCTTGTCATGTAACCTTGCATGTGCGGTTTCATGGATCGCTGTTTTTAAGGTCTGGCTCTGGCTCATTTCTTTTTTGATCACGATCTCTTTATCCAGGTTGTGATAATAACCGTTTGCAGATCCTTCGATCGCATCGAATCGTATCGGTACTGGTGAGATTTCCCGGATTGCTTGCAGGAATAAGTCAAAATCTTCTACTGCCGCTGTCAGGATTTCAGGAGCAAGTGTCCGGATCGGCTCTCCTGTGGTCTGTTCAATATCAAATACTGTGATGGCCTTGAAACACGGAAGTGTGACCTCCACCTCTTCCGTCTTTGGTTTTCCATCCGGACCGATGACCGGTTTCTGATCCTGATCCAATACTGCCTGCTCCTTTTTCCTTTTGATCGGCGCCGGTGCGATAATGGTGATTCCCTTCTCCCCTTTTTTTACCTGTCTGCCCATAGACTGCCAGTTCCGATATCCCGTTACTAAGGTGGCATCCGGTCTTTGCATGGCGATCAACAGCGTATTATTAAAAGAATAATTATGGAATTTTGACATTGTCTTCAAATATTCCTGATACCGTTCACTGGTAAATAGTTCTGCGACTCCTGTTTCCAGGTTTTGCATGATACTGTCCATATCTTTTCCCTGTATGGGAAGTAATTTGGTTTTTGTCAATTCTTCGCTCATTCATTTCCTCTCTTTCTCTTTTAAAAAATCCCCCATACAGCCGTGTGTATGAGGGATTCCCATTTTATCGTTATACGGACTCTACACTTCTATAATTCCATCTCATGTTTCTTAGCTTTCGGCTGCTTCATACTCTGCTCTTTTCCGGTATATTCATTTTTATCGAGCTGAGCTGCCTTTTCTTTCTGACGCTCTTCAAATTTATCTGCCCTTTCAAATACCCGGTCTTTCACATCATAATGATAGACGTGATCGGAAAGTCGTTCTTCCGGAGCGACTTCATTTTCATTGATCGTCTGGACCATATCCTCCAGAACCCGGTAATCAAATGTTCCATTATCCGGAATGACTAATGTTTCATGGGTGGAAGAGGGCAGAATAAAGAAGTCTCCCTGAAAACCTTCCCCAATCTGCTCCATTACTTCCGGATAAAAAATCACACCTGCTCCATCCACTGTCTGCGGATTCGTGATAATGAACATCGGAGTCTCCCTTTCCATTCCCATTCCCTTTGAAATAATTTCTGTAATGTTCTGAACAGGTTCGTCCCTCATGATTGTTTCAGAACCCATTCCCATAAGCTGCTCAATCATACTTCCCATAATCATCACCTGAACCGGTCTGACATTAGGACTGTTTTCCATGGCATCTGCATGAAGCTGTTCCTCACTGATCCCATAACGCTTTAAAATATCATTCGTGATCGTCGTAGAACCCACCCCAATATCATCAATGCGGATGGCAAGATGATAGGTAATTGCCAGATCTTCTCTCATCTGGTGAGGTACGTTCTGCAGCATTTCTTCATTTTTTTCTGCTGAAGATACGCGGATGAACAGCTTATCCTTTGCAGTCTCATATTCTGTAATGCTCTTCGGATCAAACTGTTCCGGTGCATCAAGCACCAGCTCCGTAATATTTCTCAAAATGTTTTCCATAGAATTCTGTGGATCTGACTGGAACATTTCGTATAACTGATTCAGGTTAAAGGTCGGCGCGATTACCTGATTTTCTTTTAAGACCGTGATTCCGAGATAATTCTCATTTAATTTCTTTATCTCTTCGATTTTTACCTGGGCACCTTCATATTCAATCGGAAGAAACTGTTTGATTCTTCCCTTTACTTCGTCAACAAATTGATTAAAATCCATATCTTATTCCTCCTTCTATTTTCTCTTATTTTTCTTCGTTGTTTTCTTTTTCGGGAAAGATAATGAAAATGTCACTCTCCCGTTTTCATCGGCTTCCATATGCAGATCTGCTTCAAAATACAGATCTTTTTTTCTGGAATACAGATCCTTCACATGAACACTTCCATTCTTCAGAAGCTCAGCAGCCATCCTGGCATCCATATCCTTTTCCATACTCTGTAAATACTTGTTTTCTTTCCAGAGACAGAAATTACATTCACGGTTGCCGCAATAGAAATTTTTCTTTCCTTCATAGACCAGGCTGCCACAGACCGGACAGGTTCCCAAGCTCTCTTTTTTCTGGAACCTTCGTGTCTCTTCTTCCGGAATGGAGTCACAATGATTCAGCATCATGGAAATCAGCTTTTCGATGCCTGTCATAAACTGCCCAGGAGCCATCTTTCCCTGCTCCATCTCTAACAGTTGGTTTTCCCATTCGGCTGTCATGGTGGCAGATTTCAAGAAATCCGGTAAGATATCAATCAATATTATTCCGTCCTCTGTTGGAAGGATCTGTTTGCCTTTTCGTACCGCATACTGGGAAGCGATCAGTTTTTCTATGATCCCTGC
>CAZCDD010000112.1:0-4864 GCA_964497405.1 uncultured Hydromonas sp.
TTGATGCGCAATGCGCCAATCGCGTCGTTCACCACTTTGGCACGATCCGCGCCAAAGAAAATGATGTCGCCATTTTGTGCGCCGGTGCGCTCTAAAATGGTTTGCAACGCGGCATCGTCGATGTTTTTCACGATCGGTGATTGCAGCCCATCACGGCCAGCGGCGATGTCGTTGACTTTGATGTACGCCAGACCTTTTGCACCGTAAATGCCGACGAATTGGGTGTATGCGTCAATTTCGGAGCGGGAGATTTCCGCGCCGTTCGGTACGCGCAGGGCGACCACACGGCCGTCTTCGAGGTTTGCCGCTGAGTTGAATACTTTGAACTCCACGGTTTTCATCACATCAGTCAATTCGGTAAATTGCAGCGGTACGCGCAAATCCGGTTTGTCTGAGCCGTACAGATGCATTGCATCGGCGTAGGTCATCACGGGGAATTGTTCCGCCAGTTCAACGTCCAAGACTTGTTTGAATACGCCACGAATCATGCCTTCAAACAGAGAGCGGATGTCTTGCTCGGTCATGAATGAGGTTTCAATGTCGACCTGAGTGAATTCAGGTTGACGGTCAGCACGCAGGTCTTCGTCGCGGAAGCATTTAACGATTTGGTAGTAACGGTCGTAACCCGCAACCATCAACATCTGTTTGAACAGTTGCGGCGACTGCGGCAGGGCAAAAAACTGGCCGTCGTGTACACGCGATGGCACGAGATAGTCACGCGCACCTTCTGGCGTTGATTTGGTCAGCATCGGGGTTTCGATGTCGATAAAGTCATTCGCGTCCAAGAAGGTACGGATTGCCATCGCGGTGCGATAGCGCAATTTCATATTGTGCTGCATTTGCGGACGACGCAGATCCAGTACGCGGTGGGTCAGGCGGGTGGTTTCGGACAGATTTTCTTCATCCAATTGGAACGGAGGTGTAACCGATGGGTTCAGGATTTCGAGCGCGTCGCAAACCACTTCGATTTCGCCAGTCGGCAGTTTAGGATTGATCAGCGAAGCATCGCGTGCAACCACATGGCCGGTAATTTTCACGCAAAATTCGTTGCGCAAAGATGAGGCCAAGTCAAACATAGCGGCATCATCTGGATTGCACACGACCTGTACCAAGCCTTCTTTGTCGCGGACATCGAGGAAAATCACGCCACCATGATCGCGGCGACGGTTAATCCAGCCGCACAAAGTAACGGTTTGTCCAACGTTTTCACGGGTCAACAGACCACAAAAATGACTGCGCATGCTCATACTGAATGTCTTTCTATTGGTTCAAAATAATCAAAAATAGGGGTTGATGCTTATTGCTGTGTGTCGATATTAGCTTCGTCCACTGTCGGTGGTGATTCCGGTAGTGGGCGGGGTTTCTTGTCCATGTTTTTTTTCAAACTTGATTTTTCGTCCAAATCCACCACCCCCATGGAGATGATGTATTTGAGGGCCTCATCCACGCTCATGTCCAGTTCAACGACTTCGGAGCGTTTCATAATCAGGAAAAAGCCCGAAGTCGGATTCGGTGTGGTCGGCACATAGACGCTGACGCATTCTTCGGGCAAATTCTGCGCCACTTGACCCGATGGTGTTCCGGTTTGAAATGCGACGGTCCAACATCCCGCCCGCGGGTATTGTACCAACAGTGCTTTGCGAAAAGCTTGTCCGCTGCTGGAAAACAGCGTGTCGGATACTTGCTTGACACTGCCATAAACGCTTTTGATGATGGGAATGCGCGATAGTGCGGAGTCCATAACGCGCAACAGCCATTGACCCAAAAAGTTGGCGGCCATCATGCCGGTGAAAAACAGCAGCAATACCACCAAAATTACGCCCAAACCGGGGATGTCCTTGACGCGGGAAAGCTCTTCTGCCAGCGGGGTCGGCAAAAAGGCGGCGATGGTGTCAATCACGCTGGCAAAAATGCCTTGCAAAATACCCATACCCCATGCAATCACCGCGATGGTGATGATGACAGGTACCCAGACCAGCACACCGGTGGCCAAGTATTTGCGAATTTTTGCGCTGCTTAAATCAAATCTCATTGTGGACTGTTTCTACGTGATGGACGGGTTTACTGGCTGGCAGAGCAGCTAGCGGCACAAGCGGGTGGCGGTGCGTCATTGGCTTTGGCTTCACTGACGGCAGGGCAAGGCGCATTGGCAAAATCGGTTGCGTACCAGCCCGAGCCTTTGAGCTGAAAGCCAGCGGCTGTAATTTGTTTGCTGAATGATTCTTGGGCGCACGCAGGGCAGGTGGTTAAAACCGGATCGCTCAGTTTTTGCAGTATGTCTTGCTGATGACCACATGCGTGGCAACGATAAGCATAAATCGGCATTCCCGTATTTCCTCGTATTGATTGACCCAAAAAACAAACACCACATCGTCTGGCGACCCAAATTCATGCGATGGAATCCAAGTCTGTCTCGATGTGGCCAAGCGCCGGTATTATACGGCGAAAGCGCCGATTTGACAATGCAAAGCGGCGCTGTTATGCGGGCAATGGCCTGAATTATTTAGCTTTTTTGTGCTTGGCCGGCTGCGGGGGCTTGCATCGAAACGCTGCCTTGATACACCGCGCCCGGTTCTACTTGCAGAATTTGCGCTTCGATGTTGCCATAAATTTGCGCCGTTTGCTTCAGTTGCAATTGACGCACGGCGACATTGCCATCCAAACGGCCGAATACGACCAGATCAGCGCATTGAATATCACCTTGCACATGGCTTTTTTCACCGATGATGACGCTGCCTTCAATGGTCAAGTTGCCTTGGATATGTCCATCGATCTTGATGGAATTTTTAGCGCGGATATTGCCTTGGATGTGACAGTCTTCACCGATTAAGGTGCTGATGTTGGCATTGCTGAGGTTTAAATCTGCTGTTTTTTTATTATGGAACATAGTTTTACTGAGCGGATACGGTTAAAAATTGTTCGGGGTCAATCGGCGTGCCGTCTTTGCGAATTTCATAGTGCAGATGCGGTCCCGTTGAGCGGCCTGTTGAGCCGACTTTGCCAATCACCTCACCGGCATTCACGGTCTGGCCATTGTGTACATTGATTTCAGACAGGTGGGCAAACATGATTTCGTAGCCGCTTTTCAGGCTGATGCGCACGATATTGCCATAGCCATTTTGTACGCCGGCAAAGTTGACCACGCCGGTGGCGGTCGATTGAACGGGATCACCTATTTCACCGCGAAAATCCAAACCGGGGTGAGATTCCGAACCTGCGCCAGAGAATGGGTTGGCACGACCGCCAAATTGCGATGAAATTTCTGTGGGAACAGGTACTCCGAGCGGGGTGGTTCTGAGTGCTGACAGCAGATTTTGCGTATTTTGCGCATATCCGCCCATGAATGGGATGGGGGCTGAGACCTTCAATACGGCAGGGCCGCCTGCCGCATCATTCGGCTTTCCCAGCTCTTCTCCTTTTTTCGGTGGCGTGGTGTAAGCACCGCGCTCCTGTAAATAGTTTTGCAACTCCAATACGGCTTTTTCAGATTTTTTCAGCTCGGTCAATTTGGCATTGACTTCGGCGGAAGTGAAGTTTTGCAGATTGGTGACTTCTTGTTGCAATTGCGCGTTTTGTTGGGCGGTGCTGTGGTGTTTGTAGAGTAGTGCGGCGAAACCGGTGCCCAGTACCAGCGTGGCGATGCTCAAGCCAATCAGGGTTGGCTTGAGGTAACGCAACAGTTTGGTATTGACTTGCACTGTTTTGGTTTGGTCTTGCTCAATAATCAGCACCGTTGAACGGTTGGATTTGGTCATAATAATAATGCCTCAACAATGAAATCGCTTGGTCGTGCAAGCGATTGGGTGTTGTCGTCTTATAAGATACCGCTTTCAGCAAATGTGGCGCGATTGTAAAACAAAAGCAAACAAATATTTGTAAATATTTGTTAAGTTGCTTTGATTTCCATTGTTTTAAAACAATCAATATGTTTTAAAACAATAGATTAAAAATCAAACCTAAAGTAATTTATTAATATTGATGCTTACTTGCCGCTGCGCATCATCATGTCAAAAAACTCAGCGTTGTTCTTGGTCTGGCGCATTTTATCCAAAATGAATTCCATCGCGGCGATGTCGTCCATGTCGTACAGGAATTTGCGCAGAATCCAAACTTTTTGCAATACATCGGGTTTGAGCAGTAATTCTTCGCGACGCGTACCCGAACGGTTCAGAGAGATGGTCGGGTAAACGCGTTTTTCGGACATCTTGCGATCGAGCAGTAACTCCATATTACCCGTGCCTTTGAATTCCTCAAAAATCACGTCGTCCATACGCGAACCCGTGTCAATCAAAGCGGTTGCGATGATGGTCAATGAGCCGCCTTCTTCGATATTGCGCGCCGCGCCAAAGAATCGTTTCGGGCGTTGCAGGGCGTTGGCATCCACGCCGCCGGTCAATACTTTGCCTGATGATGGAATGACGTTGTTATAAGCACGGGCCAATCGGGTGATGGAGTCGAGCAAAATCACCACGTCTTTGCCGGTTTCGGTCAGACGTTTGGCTTTTTCGATCACCATTTCCGCAACCTGTACGTGGCGGGTGGCTGGCTCGTCAAAGGTGGAGGCGACGACTTCGCCTTTGACCGAGCGTTGCATCTCGGTCACTTCCTCTGGGCGCTCGTCAATCAACAGTACAAACAGGCTGATGTCCGGACGATTGGCGGTAATGGCGTGGGCGATGTTTTGCAACATCACGGTTTTACCGGATTTGGGTTGCGCCACGATCAGGCCACGCTGCCCCAAGCCAATCGGTGCGATCAAATCGATGATACGGCCAGTGATGTTTTCTTCGGCGCGAATGTCGCGTTCCAACGGCAGGAGTTTGTTCGGGTGAATCGCAGTCAAGTTTTCAAACATGATGCGATG
>CAZCDD010000113.1:0-4703 GCA_964497405.1 uncultured Hydromonas sp.
AGCATCTCCCTCCTAAGGAGAGGGTCACAGGTTCGATTCCTGTCGGCGGCGCCAATGACTGTTGAACAAAAGTCCAACCCGCAATGAGTTGGACTTTGTTCATTCTCGCAGTACTGAGCATGTCAATTGCTCAACGCGCATCCGAATCACCTTTACCGGTCATGATGGTGTGCAACGATTTGAATGCCACCGCCGGATGCTCCAAGGCATGATAAATCGGTGGAATCGGCAAATCAACGTCAAACAGCTCATAGACGGCATGCATCGCGCCTCGTACCGAGTATTCCACTGTAAATACCACATCTTCCGGAATTTCAACAAACTGACCCAAAAAAGCAAAGTTTTTAGCCCCTTTGGGTACCACCAACGGTCGATCCTCGGGCACGCGTCGTTCAAATTCGGCTGTGATATACGGCATCATCACAGTAGTCACACGCGTAGTCGCTCGGATGGTGCCGTCCGTATCCTCAAAGCCCAAATGCCCCAACAACTCGGTCAAAATCTCCTGCCCCGTGCATTCGGACATTTTTTTCGACACATAATTACCTTTGCGATCAATATACAGGCCGTAGCCCCAGATGGTAAAAACATCTTCCGGCTGACCAATGAAGTGCGGGGCATGCGGCACGACAATTGACATCAGCCAATTGGAATCTTTAAACGTCATCAATGCGCCCGTCCCCGGTTCATTACCACTGAAATTGATAATACGCTGTAGCAAAGACGTGCCTTGAAGGGTGAGTGTGAAGGACTCCCACTTGGACTCATCGACATTACCGCAAAAGGCATTCGGACGACCAAAATCTTTGGCCTTGAGCGCAATGTTTTCCCACAAGGCGAAGCTACCATCGCGTTTATCACGGATCAATTCAGGCACCGTGTCATCACCACCATAAGTGGCGTCTGCCGTCATAGACCCAAGCGTGATGAACGCATAATCATTCTGCCCCATCACCACGGTGTGCGGCTGACCATCGCGTTGTAAATGCAAGGCCGAGACAAAACGCCCCTGCGCATTTTCAGCAAAATCCACATCGTTAACCCGTACACCCGCCTGCATACGCACGCCTTGTGCTTTGAGCCATAGCTCCAACGGCAAAATAATCGAATCGTACTGATTCAGCTTGGTTCGACGCACCCCAGCCAAGGTATGAAAGCGCGGCACCTCCTGCATAAAACGCAGTAAATAACGCTTCATTTCAATCGCGCTGTGCCACTCCTGAAACGCGAAAGTACTGCGCCACATCGCCCAAAAATTCGTACTCAAAAAATGCTCAGAAAACACATCCTCAATCCGTTTTGCGCCAATCACATGCTCAGGCAAAGCAATCAAACGGGTCAACTCAGCACGCGCCTGCATATCAAACCCCAAATCAGCCGCATCCAAAATCTCATGATTGCGGTTAATCAAACGCGCCTTGGCATGAGTGAGAACCTCGCGATTGAACTGCTCAGTCTCCTGTCGCACACTCATCTGCGGTTGATCCAAAGAAGGAATGCTCGAGAGCAAATTCCACAAACACACATACGTCTCATCGGTCAGCATACGCCCACCTCGGGTCACATAACCATCAACCACCGGCGAGCGCGCTCCATCCATAGCCCCACCATTGAGCGGTAACTCCTCATAGAAACAAATATTCTCCCCCGCAATACCCACATCGCGAATCAAAAATGCCGCAGTAGCCATCGTTGCAATACCACTACCGACCAAATGAATGCGTACATCACTAAGATTCAAAGATGAATCAACGTTTAGATTACTCATGACAGACTCCTATTAGAGACAAAATTATTAATGACACATAGTCATTAAACAAAATCATTTTGCTCCGAACGAAAAACAATGTCAAGTGACACTTAGTCATTAGAAATTTGTGTAGTAAAATCCAAACAGGAGAACACACAATGAATACGACCCCCCGCATCCGCATGCGTCCCGAAGAAAGACGACAACAGATACTCAATGTCGCACTGGACTTGTTTGCACAACGAGGCTTTGAAGAAGTCACCATTGGCGACATCGCTGCCGCCATGAATATCGTGCGCCCGACGATCTATATTTACTTCCCCTCGACCAACGCCATATTGGATGCTATTTTTGACGACTTGCTCAACTCCTATTGGCAAAAAATCGAGCCCATCATCAGCAACCGCCGTGGAATGCCCACACCACAAACCATCTCACAAATATTTCGAATTATTCTCAATGAGCCACATATGCTCGCCATTCTGCGCTGCGGCGGCCCCTCGTTCCAACGCAAACGTCATGCCCAATTTGACAAAAAACTCAATGCCCTATTGGACATCCATGCTGAAAAACAACAAACCCCTTACCTGCGCCCCATCCTCGGCGCACTAATTGAAGGTTTGGCCTACTGGGCGGTGCATGAAAACGTACAAGATACCGAAGAACTCATCCAAGCACTGGAGCATTTCGTGAGCCATGGCTTAGAACAGACTACTTAGGTCATAGCAGTTCCATGAATAGCAAAAAGGATTCCTTTCGGAATCCTTTTTATTTCACATCATATCTAAAGATTATTTACGCTGACCGCTGACCTCAACTTCAACGCGGCGATCTGCTTGCAAACAAGCCGACAATTCAGGCGTATAGCTATTTCCCACACAACCCTGCGATACGGGGTTAGACTCACCCGCACCTGTTGCGCTGATTTTGTTGGCAGGCAAACCTTCGCTCACCAACAAACTGCGAATGGCATGCGCCCGCGCTTGGGATAGCGCCAAATTATGTGCATCAGAGCCCAAACGATCGGTATAGCCCACTACAGTGATCTTATCCACAGACTGATAATCGTTCTGAATTTTGTCGGCCAAATTGCGCACGGCGGCACGGCCTTCTGCACGAATATCAGCCACATCCGCGCGATTATGCGGGAACAAAATTTCATTGCTCAAAGTATAGCGCCCTGCTGGAGACGACACACCTTTAACCAAGGCCGCACAAGACTCCGGTTTCCAATAAAAACTTTGACCTTTGTACTCTTTGTCAAAAAGCACTTTGTACTGACACAGCGTTGGTTTGCTGTCTTTCGGTCCTTGCAATTGGAAAATGTAGTCCCACTCGCGCACCCCCCACATTCCCTCTGCAAATTGAGGGACACCAAACATTTGATACAGCTGCTCTTTGGTTACACCAGGGGCAACCTTGCGCAAATCCGCCAAGTCAGGGAAGGTTCCCTGCGGACCGCCATCATTGCGCCAAGCTTTATCCAGATCAGGGAAAATAATCTGATCTGCTTGCTTACCATCATCGCTCAGTCCCCAGCTCACATAAGAAGAACAACCTTGCAGTAAGCCCACAGAAGCGACCAACATTCCCAACAACACATTGATTTTTTTCATAATTAATTCCTTGTTCGATTCAATCTGCTGTGGGGACAAAAGCTTTGCCCCCACAGTGGCTCATGACAATTACCAGTGGAAACCAACCCCAACACCTGCACCCACTTTACCTTGGGTATTGGTCGTAGCGCTGGCTTTGATAACCCATTTACCGTTATCAGACATCTTCGACAAACCCACCGCAATCGCAGACTGACCATCATAGGTACCCAAACCAACTGTGGTCATACCCATACCCGGAATCGTAGCTTGAGGTAAGTTAGCCGCAGCAATCGCCGATGCAGTACCCGCCTTGGACTCTTTACCCACCTCATCCAATTTGTTGCCCAAATTCACTACAGTTTGGTTCACGTTATTAATGGCTGAATTGAGTTGACTCACATTCACTGCATCCTTAGGCGCAGTTCCTTCAGCCACATTGGTGATCTTATTACCGCCATTATCCAAACCACCTGCAGTCAAAGACACCGTTGAAGTACCGTTGGTCACTTTCACGCCATCAGCCGAGGTCGTAGTGCTATTACCAGCCTTGTCAGTAACCGTACTACCCGCCCCATTAACAACCGTTTTATTTCCAGCCGCATCTGTAAAGGTTGCACTATTCAGATTCAAATCTTTGGATACTGAAACAGTGTATTCTTTACCACCATTGGCATTCGTACCTTCAGCCACCACAGTATTGCTACCCGCTTTGACCGTTGTATGCTGGCTGGCTACTGTATTCAAATTCTTAACCACCTGCGCTAATTGATCTTCTGTAGCCGCTTGACCACTGGTGTATTTGTCAACATCAAAAGTCTTATTACTCAAGCCGCCAATCGTACCGGCAGTACCATCAACCGTTACTGCTGTCTTATCTGAGCCTATCGTTACTTTATTAGCCAAGCCAACGGCGTACTCCGTCCCACCTGTGGAGTTAGTCTTTGTTGTCACGGTAACATTGGTATCCGCTGCCGAAACCGTTGTTTTTTGTGTAGCAATATCCTTAACCTCGTTCAACTGAGTCACATTGACGGCATCTGTAGCATTAACGCCAGCCTTAACATTTGTGATCGTATTGCCGCCATTATTCAACCCAGTATTAGTCAATGCAACGGTACCATTAGCTCCGCCAGAAATGGTAATACCACTAGTTTCCATGACTGTATTTCCCGTAGTGACGCTGGTGAAGGTCGGGGTGTCCGAGGTGGCCACCTTATAGGTGGTGCTACCGTCATCGTTGGTGGTAGAACTTACCACGATGTTTTTGCCTTGAGTGACAGTGGTCTTGGCTGCGGCCGCCGCTTTCTGTACATCGCCGATGTTGGCCGCATTGGTGGTGGTGCTGCCGCCGCTGG
>CAZCDD010000114.1:0-4440 GCA_964497405.1 uncultured Hydromonas sp.
CGTTTTTTAAACATACTGCGCGGTAAGTGGCTCAGTTTTAAAGTGTCATTTACACCAGCGTTCAAAAATTGGTGAATGACATCCATACGCTGGGTGCTCAAGTCGAACAAATACGTGTGACTGGTTATACCGATCACTTAGGTACTGATCCTTATAACAATCGCTTGTCTTTGGAACGTGCGCGCGTGGTTGCTCAATATATGAAAAATCAAGGCTTGAACGTGCCCGTGGTGATTGCAGGTCGTGGTAAACAAAATCCTGTTGTCAGCTGTAAGGGTGATAAAGCAACGGCACAGCTTATTAAGTGTTTACAACCGAATCGTCGAGTCACGATTGAGTTAATGGGTGTGGTACAGAAAGTAGAAAATAAAGGTATGACCTCCAAGTAACGAAATTTTTTCTCAATGAATGAAACTGGCCTCGCAGAGTACTGCGGGGCATAGGCACACAAAAAATTATAGGTAAAGAAAATGATCAACGATATTCAAGTTATCACACGTAACGCAAAAACAACAGAAGAGAGCAAAGTACTGGTTAAAGTCGGCTCCGGTAAGGCGGGTAAAGCAATTGTTATTAAGGCGCAAGCAGGTGCCACCTATGAGCTGAGTGATGTGATCAAGCATCGTGCGCCCGATCAAATTTTGTTGCAGCGTAAAGGTAAAGACCTGCACATCTTATTGAATGTAGATGGCGAAGCGACTGAGAAAGATCAGCCGGCTGATGTCATTATTGAAAACTACTACGGTGAAGGCAAAGCGCAGCTGATCGGTTTGGCGGAGGATGGTCAGTATTACACCTATTTGCCACACGAAGGTACGGTTGATCTTTTATCTTGGAATGTCGCTGATGGCGCCAGTACTTACCAAAGTTTGGGTGAGTTGCACGAGCAAGTCGCATGGTTGCCATTTGTATTGGCCGGTTTGGCTGCGGGGGGCGCGGCAGCAGGTGGCGGCGGAAGTGATCCGAAAAATTCAGCACCGGTTGCTAATGAGGATACCGTGACGGTTGACGAAGATGGCAAAGTCACGCTCACGCCGCTCGCAAACGATACCGATGCAGACGGCGATAAGCTCACAATTACCTCGATCAATGGTACAACGCTGACTCCAGGCGTGGCGCAAAGTATTCCTGTGCCGAATGGTACAGTCAAAGTATCAACCGATGGCACCATTACCTTTGAACCGAATCCAAACTACAATGGTCCTGTAACATTCCCATACACCGTAAGTGACGGTCATGGTGGTACTTCAACCGCAAACATCAATGTCACAGTCAACCCAGTGGATGATCCGAGTGTGCTGAAAGCGGATAGCAAGACCACGCCGGAAGATATTGCAGTGAGTGGCAACGTATTGGCGAACGATAAAGATGTGGACAGCACCTTGAGCGTTGCCAGCTTCACGGTTGACGGTATCACAGGTACGTTCAAAGCGGGTGAAACGGCAACGATTCCAAAAGTCGGCACCATCACCCTTGGTGCCAATGGTGACTACACCTTCACGCCAGCGCCGAACTGGAATGGCACAGTGCCGACCATTCACTACACCACCAATACCGGCGGTGAAAGCACCTTGGATATCACGGTCACTCCGCTGGACGACACACCGGTGGCCTCGAATGATGCAGCCACGACTCCGGAAGATACCCCAATCATCATCAAAGTACTGGCCAATGACACCGATGTTGATGGTGACAAGCTGGTGGTCAAACAGATTGATGGTCAAGATGTGACTGTGGGTGTGCCGGTACCGGTTGAACACGGTACGGCTACTTTGAATGCTGACGGCACCATCACCTTCACGCCGGAAGCCAACTACAATGGTCCAGCGACTTTCAACTACACCATCAGCGATGGCACGACACCAGTAACCGCCGATGTCAATGTCACCGTAACGCCGGTGAACGATCCACCAGTTGTGACAGACGACACCGCCTCCACCAAAGAAAACACCCCAGTCACCATCAATGTACTGGCTAATGACAAAGATGCGGATAAGGACCCGTTGACCATCACTGAAATTGATGGCACACCGGTGAAACCAGGTGATGTGGTGCCGCTCAAAGACGGTACTGGTACTGTGACACTGAATCCAGATGGTTCGGTGACCTTCACCCCCAACGAAGCCTACAATGGCCCAGCTACCTTCACCTACACAGTGACCGATGGTAAAGGTGGCGTTGATACGGGTACAGTGACCGTTAACGTCAGTAACGAAGTCCACCCGCCGGTAGCCCAAGCGGATACCAATAGCACCACCGAAGATACCATATTGACGGTGGATGCCAGCAATGGTGTGATTCAAAATACAGCGGGTCAAGACACCGATCTGGACAAAGATACGCTGAGCGTGAGTCAAGTCGGCTTTGGCGGTGCGAAAGGAACCGTGGGTCAAGCACTGTCTGGCGCATGGGGTAGTTTGGTACTCAATGCCGACGGCAGCTACACCTACACACCGAATGCCGAAGCACAAAAGATGGACGACGGCGAAAGCCAAACCGATGTATTCACCTACACCGTGACCGATCCGGGTGGTTTGACTGCGAGCACCACACTGACCATCAAAGTCACAGGGGTTAACGATGCACCAGTAGCAGTGGACGACACATACAATGTACCGAAAGATCAGCCTGTTAAGGTAGATCTTCTGGCCAATGACACCGATATCGATGGTGACAAGTTGAGCATCACCGAAATCAACGGCACGCCAGTGACCGTGGGTACGCCGGTCGCGATCAAAGATGCCGATGGCAATACCATTGGTACGGTGACATTGAATTCAGACGGTACGGTTACGGTTGATCCAACCGACGGTTATTTAGGCGCGATTGACTTTGACTACACCATATCGGATGGCACTTCTACTGACGAAGGTCACGTCAAAGTAAAAACAAGCAATAATCCTCCGAATGCGGAAGACAACTTGGTGGTTGGTACAGAAGACACCAAGATGACCTTTGATCCACGCTCGAATGATACTGATCCGGAAAAGGATCCGTTGACGATTACTGCGATCAATGGTAAGCCAATTGCCGTGGGTACACCGGTGACCATTGCGGAGGGTGAAATCACCCTCAATCCGGATGGCACGTTGAGTTTCCAACCGAATCCGGACTATAACGGAAACTTCACGTTTGACTACACCATCAAAGACACCAGCGGTGCAACCGACACCGCCACTGTTAAAGTCATCATTGATCCAGTGGATGATCCGAGTGTATTGGTTGCTGATACCAAAACCATTACTGAAGATACGATAGCGACAGGCAATGTTCTGACTAACGATAGCGATGTAGATAGTACATTGACCGTAGCGAAGTTTACAGTTAATGGTAAAACCGCGAACGCTGGTGAAACTGTGACCATCGATGATGTAGGTACGATCAAAATTGATGCCAACGGTGACTACACTTTTGATCCTGCGGATAACTGGACAGGCACTGTGCCGACTATTACCTACACTACAAATACTGGTAGTAAAAGCACATTGGATATCAAAGTGACTCCAGAGCCGGTAATCAATATCACCGCCAATCCTGCGGTAGCTGTTGAAGGTGAAACCACCGGCGTGGTATTCCATATCGACCAAACAGTGGTAGGCACACAAGAGAGCAGCGTTGTGTTCAAACTTAATTTGGGCGAACTCGAAGCGAATGATGTTCAAAGCATCACTTATACCGACACGGCGCATGTGGCGCATACTGTGCCTTTAACTGAAGCCTTGGCAGGCATCACTATTTCGATCCCATTGGGTACTACTGCGGAAAATATGCCTACGGTTACTGTGGTACCGAGGAACGATAAAAATTATGAAATTAGTGAAAAATTTAGCGCAACCATTAGTACGCCTAAAGGCGCTAATATTGGAACAGAATCTGCATCGGGTACGATCAAAGATGATGGTGATGCCGATATGCCGACGATCTCCATCAGTGCGGTTGCGGCTGACGTGACCGAAGGTACAGACGTATACGCCACCTTCAAGCTCACCAAAACCGGTGCGAGCGAAGTTGACGGCCAAGTCCAAGTGGCGCTGAACCTGGGAACAGGCGCGGACGCAGCCGAAGCAGGCGACTTTGAAGGCTCATTGCAATACAAAGGTACCGATGGCCAATGGCACGACGTACCGGCGGACGGCTGGATTCCAGTGGGTGCGAGCGCGACCACCGACACCATCGAATTGCGCATCAAAGTGCGGGACGATGCCATCCTCGAACACACCGAGACCTTCAGTGTGGACATTACTGGGGTGAAAGAACTCAAAGAAGACGTTAAAACCGCAGCGGGCAGCATCACCGACGGCGGCATAGCCGACACACCGACCATCTCCATCAGCGCGGTTGCGGCCAACGTGACCGAAGGCACCGACGTATACGCCACCTTCGCACTCACCAAAACCGGTGCGAGCGAAGTTGACGGCCAAGTCCAAGTGGCGCTGAACC
>CAZCDD010000114.1:4540-4648 GCA_964497405.1 uncultured Hydromonas sp.
AAGAACTCAAAGAAGACGTTAAAACCGCAGCGGGCAGCATCACCGACGGCGGCATGTAAATGACACTTTAAAACTGAGCCACTTACCGCGCAGTATGTTTAAAAAACG
>CAZCDD010000115.1:0-4608 GCA_964497405.1 uncultured Hydromonas sp.
GCCATCCAGTTCGCCGACAGTTTGATTTGATTGATTTGCTCAATCGGTGCTGCCGCGATATTGGTGATCGCTTCGGCAATCGCCATGCGACCCGAAGCAGGTGCATCGAGCACCGCCAGCGGTGTGCGCTCGCCCATCGCCATCGCTTCGCCGAGTGTACCCGCGTAGTCGCGCAACGACACCGCACAGTCGGCTACCGGAATCTGATACGGGCCGACCATCTGGTCGCGCGCGGTCAAGCCGCCCACGGTACGGTCGCCAATGGTAATGAGGAAGTTTTTATTCGCTACCGTCGGATGACGCAGCACGTTCAGCGCGGTTTCGCTCAAATCCAAGCCCACCACATCCACCGGTGTGCTGGTTTGCGCCACGCGCTGTACGTCTTTGGTCATTTTCGGCGGTTTACCGAGCAGCACGTCCATCGGCATATGCACAGGGTCTTGCGGATTGCTCACACCTTCGCGTGTGTCCAATACTTTCAATTGGCGCTCGGCCGTCGCTGTACCTATCACCGCGAAGGGACAACGCTCGCGTTCACACATCTGCGCGAACAAGTCCAAATGCTGCGGCAAAATCGCCAGCACATAACGCTCCTGCGCTTCGTTACTCCAGATTTCACGCGGGCTCATGCCGGATTCTTCGAGCTGAACTTTGGCCAGATCAAACGTTGCGCCTTTTTTCGCGCCATCGACGATTTCAGGGAAAGCATTGGAAATACCGCCCGCACCCACGTCGTGGATGGACAGAATCGGATTCTCCGCGCCGAGTTGCCAGCAGCGGTCGATGACCTCTTGCGCACGGCGTTGAATCTCAGGGTTACCGCGTTGTACCGAGTCAAAGTCCAGCTTGGCGCTGTTTGCACCCGCGTTCATCGAAGAAGCTGCGCCACCGCCCAGACCAATTTTCATGCCGGGGCCACCGAGCTGAATCAACAGTGCACCTTCCGGCAAATCGCGTTTGCCGATGTGCTGCGCGTCGATATTGCCCATACCACCCGCAATCATGATCGGCTTGTGATACCCGTACATTTCGTCGCCGACCTGCTGCTCAAAGGTACGGAAATAGCCGGTCAAATTCGGACGACCAAATTCATTGTTAAACGCCGCACCGCCAATCGGCCCCGCAAGCATGATTTGCAACGGGCTGGCCATGTGCTCCGGCTTGCCGTAGGTTTGCTCCCACGGACGCGGCGCATCAGGCAAATGCAGGTGCGACACGGTAAAGCCGGTCAAGCCGGATTTGGGCTTACTGCCCTGCCCCGTTGCGCCTTCGTCGCGGATCTCGCCGCCCGAGCCTGTGGCCGCGCCGGCGAACGGCTCAATCGCCGTCGGGTGATTGTGCGTTTCCACCTTCATCAAAGTGTGGGTCAGCGCGGTATTACTGCGGTACACGCCGCTCGCATCGGGGTAAAAACGTTGTACTTGCGCACCCTGCATCACCGCGGCATTGTCGTCATACGCCACCACATCGCCCTCAGGGTGCAGTTGGTGCGTGTTGCGAATCATTTTAAATAAGCTCAGCGGTTGGGTTTCGCCGTCAATGATGAAATCGGCATTGAAAATTTTGTGGCGGCAGTGCTCCGAGTTCGCCTGCGCGAACATCATCAACTCGACATCGGTCGGATCGCGTTGCGCTTTTTGGTACGCATCAACCAGATAATCCATTTCGTCGTCCGACAGCGCCAAGCCCAATTCGGTATTCGCTGCGACCAGCGCGGATTTACCCTGCGCCAGCAATGGAATGGTTTGCAGCGGCTGATTCGGCAATTCGAGGAACAACTCATGCCCGTCATACTCGCCCGCGAACCACGACTCGGTCATGCGATCATGCATCTCGGCCGCAACCTGCGCCAGATCATCTTCGGACAATGATTTTTTACCACCGAGCAGGCCTTTATCCAGCACCAAGCCGTACTCAATCCCACGCTCGATGCGACGAATGTGCGTCAGCCCCGCATTGTGCGCAATGTCCGTCGCCTTACTCGCCCACGGCGAAATCGTACCGATGCGCGGCACGACGGTCAGGGTCACTTCGTCAAATGTATTGCTCTGGTGCTCTTCACCATAGGCCAGCAAGCCATTCAATACCGTCAAATCATTTTCAGATAGCGCTGCATCCGACCAAACATAATGCACGAAACGCGACTGCACGCCCTGCACATTCGGGTGATGCGGCGTGATTTTATTCAACAGATTGGAAACACGAAAATCAGACAAAGCACGCGAGCCGTGCAGCAGTGTAATCACAGACATGATATTCCTAAGAAATACGGGTGAAAGGTCAGTTTGAATAGGCGCTATTATACGTTTTGTGGCGCTTTATCGCCTTGATTTTTTGAGAGAAAACGCGGGTGCGCAAAACGCACCTAAAAAGTGCATCGCCCCTTTTCCCGCTCAATCCGAATACTCAGCGTAGAAATTTCAGCTCAGTACGCAAGCGCTCAAGTAAATGCGCAGGTTGAACTCGGCTCACAACCACCGAATCACACTTTTGAAAACGGCAAAACTGCATCATCGCCGCTGTAAATGCCTGAACCAAGGCATTTTCATCATAATCATGAGGTTCTAAAAACAACGATTTGATCTCCAAACACCGCTCTTTCCGATGTGCCTTACAGTCCATCCGCCCGATAAACTGATCTCGATACATCAACGGCAAGCAAAAATAGCCATACTGCCGCTTGGGTTCGGGCACATAGCACTCGATTTGATAATCGTAGTCAAATAAAGCCTTGAGCCGATCGCGCTGAATCACGCTGTTATCAAAGGGCGAGAGTATCGACAAGCGCTTGGACACTCGCGGTAAGGGCTGCTCAAAAGCGCCTGCGGGCGCGACAAATAGTTCACCACTATGGAGCTGTATCTGCTCCAAATCACCCTGCGCCAAACGTTCGTCGAGCAGATTTTTCACCGCTTGGCGTAAAGGCGTGCTGCGACGCAGATAGCACACCCCTTTGAGTGAGACCAAGCCATGACAACGCAACTGTTGATCCAGCAAATGCGTGGCAAACGCCTCGACACTCGGCATCCGCGTATCCACTCCCGCAGGCAGTACCCGCTCGGTCAAATCATAGGTTTTTTGAAAGCCCGTTCGATCACTCACCATCAAGTCGCCCTGCATATACAACTGCTCCAAGGCCTTTTTCGCCGGTTTCCAGTCCCACCAGCCGCTGCTTTTTTGCGCCTTGTGCTCTAAATCTCGGGAGCGTATCGGGCCGTCCGCACGAATGCGTGCCAGCAGCTCATCCATGAGCTTTTGATCACGGGTGCGATACCAATATGTCTGACCGCTTTTGATCGCATGTTTGTACGGCAAAGAAAAACGAAAATCCGCCATCGGTAAAAATGCGGCGGCATGCGACCAATACTCAAAAATATCGCCATCCAGCAACATGTGATTGAGCATATCCGTTTCAAAATCAGGCACACGCGCATACAAAACATGATGATGCGCGCGCTCCACCACCGAGATGGTATCGATCTGCACATAACCGATGTGCTGAACAGCCGCACGCGCCCCCGCCAAACCTCGACCATAGGGCTGATTTTGGAGCAACCCCTGCGCCGACAAAGCCAAACGGCGCAGGCGTTTCATGTCCTGAGGGCTTTTAACCTGAATCATGGGCTTATTCACTCAATGGATACATGGCGGAAATAAATTAATGCGCCGCTTCCCAATTGTCGCCCACACCGACCTCGGCCAATAGCGGTACGGTCAGTTGCGCCACATTCGCCATGCATTCGGGAATCAGCGTTTTCATCAACTCAACCTCGGCATCCGGCACTTCCAGCACCAGTTCATCGTGCACCTGCATGATGAGTTTGGATTGTAATCCGCGCGCGTGAATTTCATTTTGCACTCGAACCATCGCCAGTTTGATCAAGTCAGCCGAGGTGCCCTGCATCGGCGCATTAATCGCGGCACGCTCAGCGCCTTGACGTTTGCCCGCATTACGGTTGTGAATATCAGGCAGATACAGGCGGCGGCCAAAGTGCGTGAGGACGTAGCCATGCTCACGCGCGAATTGTTTGGTACTCTCCATAAATTGCAGCACCAATGGGTACTGGATGAAGTATTGATCCATGTACTGCTGCGCAGCGGTGCGTGAGATACCGAGGTTGTTCGCCAAACCAAACGCGCTCATGCCATAAATCAAGCCGAAATTAATCACCTTTGCCATGCGCCGTTGATCAAAGCTCACGTCTTTAAGCTCGACGTTGAAAATCTGTGCAGCGGTACGCGCATGTACGTCATCGCCCTTTTGGAACGCATCGAGCAACCCGGGGTCTTGCGACAAATGCGCGAGAATGCGCAGTTCAATTTGCGAGTAGTCCGCCGACATCATGATGCTGCCTTTGGGCGGGATGAATGCGGTGCGGATTTTTCGCCCCAGCTCGGTACGCACGGGGATGTTTTGTAAGTTCGGTTCGTTCGAGGACAAGCGCCCTGTGACCGCGACCGCTTGCGCGTAGTTGGTATGCACGCGCCCCGTGCTCGGCTCGATCATACTCGGCAGCGTATCGGTGTAGGTGGATTTGAGTTTGGACAGGCTGCGATATTCGAGCATGGCTTTGGGCAGCGGGTAGTCCTCGGCGAGTTTTTGCAGCA
>CAZCDD010000116.1:0-4599 GCA_964497405.1 uncultured Hydromonas sp.
TACACCATATCTACTGTATTTAGTAGTCCAACTTCTTACAGATTTTTATATTTTTTATAAATTCATTGCTTATAATACAGAAAAAGACCTTGAGTTCATTATAAACTCAAGGTCTTTCGTGCACCCCATAATACCATACCCTTTATCGGCCAAAATCATACACCTCATTCAATTCAGGTATAGATGGTGCTGCTCCCTGTCTTGAAACAGCTATAGCCGATGCTTTTGCTGCAATCTGCATTGCTTCCTTCGGTGAAAGCCCTTTTGCGATACTTCCGATGAAAAATCCGGTAAATGTATCTCCTGCCGCTGTTGTATCAACGACCGGTACCTTCACTATCGGCTGGTGAATTTTTTGTTTTTCATCTTTATAGATTGAGCCGTATTCTCCTAAAGTCAACACAACCTTACTTTTCGGGAAATGACTGCATACTGCATCAAGGAGTTCATCAGTTTCAATACACCTGACTTCTCCAACGGAATCGCAAAATCCTGTCAAATCCTTAGCTTCAATCTCATTAAGGAGGAAATAATCCACATACTCAAGCGGATATGTGAAAATTTTTTCATCCATCGGTGACGGATTGAGCACTATTATCATGCCCTTCTCATGCGCCCGCTCCATGATATATGCGATCTCGTTTATCTCATTTTGCAGAATCAGATAATCGCCTTTTTCAAAATGGGACAATACCTCATCCACCTGTGTCCTTGTGTTCTGCCTGTTTGAACCACCGTACAGCAGTATGCAGTTCTGACCGTTTGGCTGTTTTTGTATGATAGCATGGCCATTTCTGCCCGGCAGACGGCTGATGAAATCTGTATGTGCTCCCGCTTTTTGCAGTATCTCTGCCAGAAACTCTCCATCCTCGCCGATATTACCTGCATGCCATGTGTCTATGCCACTTTTGGCAAGGGCTACAGACTGGTTAAGTCCTTTTCCTCCCGCAAATATTGCCATGTTCTGTGAGGATATGGTTTCTCCGCTTCTCACAAAATGCTCCACATTGTATACAAAATCAATATTTAACGATCCATAATTTAATGCTTTCACGTCTGCAGCCCTCCAAATAATATATATTTCTTTTAAATAATCATATACTTTCCTACAGGAATATTACCATAGAAAGTACAAACATTACCACTGTTCCTGCAATCATTGGTACAGAAGTTCTTTTTACTATTTCAAGCGGCTCGCGTTTTACACTTCCAGCCACAATCATTACAACTGCCGATACCGGTGAGACCGCACGGAGAAGGTTTCCGGCAAGTCCCATTGGAATAGATACCGCAAGCGCTGAAATTCCTGCTGCTGCCGCAAGCGGCACCATAAGCGGAACCATTGCGAAGAATAATGCTGTACCACTTCCACTTAAAAGTACTATAAGTGCTGTAAGCGCAACCAGTATGAGTGGAAGTACAAATCCAAGTCCTCCGCCTGAAAGACCTGTCATGGCACTCTGTAATGCTGTGATAAGTCCGATTGATTTTAATCCTGTAACAAATACTGTTCCTGCAACAAGGAGAGCAACTATCGGCATTGAGCCGCCCATTCCCTTGAAGAATGCCTCTGTCTCTTTAAGAGTCTCACCAGCATTACGTTTTCTGATGATCTCACAGATGATTGCTACGATAAATGAGAATAATGTTGCTACTTCCACGCTTATATCAATCTGTGCTCCTGTAATCTTCTGTACAGCAAATGAACCGATAAGCAAAATAATAGGAAGTAATGGTAAAATTGCATATACTGTCTTGTACAATGCCCCGCCTTTAATTTCCTCAACATCTTTGCTCTCTACAGCCTTAGCCTCGATCACACCTGCTTTTTTATCACATTTTTTCTGCCAGAAGAAATGGATTGCTGCCATGATAAGCAGTGTAGGTATTGATACTATTGCATGATATTTGAATACATAATCTGTTGCTGTCAGTCCTGCAAATTCTGTTGTATTCGCAAGCTCCGCTGCAATCGCTACATTATCACTTCCGAGTGGTGTAGGCACAATAGTAGCTGTTGTAGCAATAATACCTGCCGCTGTAAGTGAGCTCATTCCAGCCTTTATAAGGATTGGATAAAGTGTTGCGAGCAGGATAACTGCAAGGTTTGATGCACTTGGTATAACAAGTGAAAGCAGGTTTCCGAGTAAAAATACGATTGGTACCAGTATGTATACTGATTTGATCTTTGCTATCGGCTTTGTAAGCACGTTTACTGTTACGCTGTTTGCATTTATGGCACTCATATATGCTGAGTAACCGCCAAGTATCAGTATGATAAATCCTGCTGATGATATAGTGCTCTTAAACTGATCTGCGATTACCTTTAAAGGATCTAAAAACACCGACCCTGTCGATACAAAATCCTCGCCTCCAAGCGGATTTCCCAGTGCGCATCCCACAAACATAAGTACAATTCCCATCAAAAAGAGCGTTATCTTAATATCCATCTTTTTGATAAGCATAAAAATTACTATCGCCACAGATATAATGGCTGCGGCATACATGACAAATGTAGTCATAATCCATCCTCCTTAAATATAATTTATATACATCTTGAAATTGACTGCTTAAACCATTCTCTGAATTTCTCACCGTCAATATCCGTACACACTTTAGCGTTCGGTTTCTTTTTAAGATAACCTTTCAGATCAACCACGGTACATCCCGTAGTCATGGTGCCATTTAGTTCAACTCCTACGTAGGTTTCCTCAACTGTATAAAGCTCCGGACAAAGCAGATATGCTATTGCACAGCTGTCATACATTTTAAGTCCTGTATTAAAGCTGCCGCCTCTGTAGTGTTTGAAAAGATGATATGCCATATCTCCGACTTTTCCCATCTTTTTGATTTCTTCACTATCCTGCGGCATAACAAGCGCTTTCCAGCCAACATCAAGTCCGGCCATTACAATCGGAACACCTGAATTAAATACCATTGCAGCGGCCTCCGGATCTGTTGCCACGTTAAACTCTGACATAACACCTTTATTTCCTCTGGTGACTGAACCGCCCATCATGACGATTTCTCTGATATTTGATTTCACCTCAGGATAAAGTGCAAATAACAATGCTATATTTGTCATGGCAGCTATCGGCACTATAGTTATAGGCTCATCGCTTTCCATTATCACTCTTCGCATCGCGTTTACGGCATGTTCCTGTAATAAAAGCTCTGTTTTCGGCTCCGGGAAATCATATCCCTCCATTCCACTTTTTCCATGGATATCCGAAGCATCCACAAACTCCGCCAGAAGCGGCTGTGCACAGCCTTTCGCTACCGGTACATCCTTTTCATAAAATTTTAAAAGCTTAAGCGCATTTTCTGTCACCAGATCCAGCGAAACATTTCCGGCTACAGTAGTGATCAGCTTAACATCCAGTTCCTCTGAAAATAATGCTATCGCAATCGCAAGGGCATCATCTATGCCCGGATCGGTGTCAATTATAATTGGTCGTTTACTCATGTGATTCTCCTTTTCTACATGTATAATTTTCTGATATAAATTTGGTATATACGGTACCTCATATGCCTTTATATCAACGTTATAAAATATAAAATACAAATAGCTGTCACTATGTACATAACAGGCTGTATCTCTTTCACTTTCCCTGAAATCAGCTTCATAAGCACATACACCGGGATTGCTATACAGATCCCATTCGCTATGTTGTTTGCAAATATAGTAAAGCCAATACATAAAAATGCCGGCATATACTCTGTCATATCAGAGTAATCAATATTTTTCATCGCACCAAGCATATGTATTCCAATATATATAAGCACCGGTGCTGTTGCCGCTGTCGGTATCATCAGCACAATCGGTGAGAAAAATAGCATGAGCAGAAAGCATATTCCTGTAAATATAACGGTAAGCCCTGTTTTTCCGCCTGCCTCAACACCGGCTGATGACTCAAGGTATGTAGTCATGCTCGGTATTCCAAACAATGCCCCAACACTCGTTGACACAGCATCCACCTGAAAACATCGCTCAATTCCCGGCAGATTTCCCTTTTCATCAAGATATCCTGCTTTTGCCCCTACGCCCAGCACCGTGCCAAATGTAGAGAAGAAATCCGGTATGAACAGTGCTATCAAAAATGGAATATATGCTGTATTCAATGCACCCTTTATATCGATGTTCAAAAATATATCATCCATTTTTCCCGGAAATGAAATTATCCTATCCGGCAGTTTGGTCACACCAAGCGCAATTCCGGCTATCGTTGTAATAAGTATAGATAAAATAATGCCTCCCGGTATATTCTTTATCTTTACCAAGAGCATCAGGCAAAATCCTATCAGACAAAGAATAACTTCCGGTGACCTTAAATCACCAAATGTAAGACAATTCTTTTTCTCGCTGGCAGCTATAAGTCCACAGCTTTTTGCCCCCAGCAGAGCTATGAACAGCCCTATTCCTGCACTTACTGCATGTTTAAGACTGACCGGTATCACTTTTACTACAGCCTCTCGCAGTCCCAGAAAAGAGATTGCGATAAAAAGTATTCCACTTAGGAATATCACTCCTGCCGCTTTCTCCGGCGAAATGCCTTCATTTGTTATCATGGATACCACTATTCCTGTACTTCCAAGCCC
>CAZCDD010000117.1:0-4592 GCA_964497405.1 uncultured Hydromonas sp.
TTGTCAGCGCGATTTCACAGGTTTTACTAAAAAAAGCGGCAATGAAACATTATGAGAATCATTTAAAAGAGTATTTGAATCCAATGGTAATATTTGCGTATGCAATGTTTGTTGGAACTACATTTCTTTCTATAATTGCTTATCGTGGAATACCATTATCAATGGGACCGATATTAGAGGCAACAAGTTATATTTATGTTACGATATTTGGAGTGAAGATTTTTCATGAGAGACTTAATAAAAAGAAAATTATAGCATTGTTTTTTATAGTAGGCGGAATAATAATATACTCAGTATTCGGATAAATAAGTAATTAGAGAGGATAATATATGGATATATCAGTAGTAATACCAATTTATGGTTGCAGGGCAGCATTGGAAGAATTACATCGCAGATTAACAGATACACTTGTTGCGATGGATAAAGAATATGAAATTATTCTTGTAAATGATAATTGTCCACAGAATTCGTGGGAGGTAATACAGCAGCTATGCAAAAAAGATAAGCATGTTGTTGGAATAGAATTGTCACGTAATTTCGGACAGATTCAGGCGATAACTGCAGGATTGGATTATAGTAAAGGTGATTGGGTTGTTGTGATGGATTGTGATTTACAGGACAGACCAGAGGAAATTCCAAATCTTTATAAAAAAGCAATAGATGATCAATTAGATGCAGTATTTGCACGACGTGCAGAACGAAAAGATTCTTTTATGAAAGTATTGGTTTCAAAGGCTTTCTACAAGATATATTCATGGGCCTCCGATGGCAACTATGACCCGGCTTTATGTAATTTTAGCATCAGTAAGCGAATAGTGGTAGATAATTATTGTAAGATGAGAGAGCTTCACAGAGCTTTTGTTATTTATGTAAAATGGATGGGCTTTAGAATTGGCACATTAGATGTTCATCATGAAGAAAGGTATGAGGGAAAATCTTCATATAATTTTAAGAAGCGAATGAAGATGGCTACATCGATTCTTACATCACAATCGGACAAGTTAATAAAACTTACAGTCGGATTGGGATTTGTTGTGTCTATGTGCTCGGCATTGGTTATTATTGGATTAATTATTCATTATTTTACTACAAGTGCTGTGACAAGCGGCTGGTCAAGTATCATTGCAACTATTTGTTTAATGAGTGGACTGCTTATGATGTGTATAGGTATAGTTGGAACTTATGTTGGCAATATTTTTATGCCGGTTAAGGAAAGACCGTTATATATTGTAAGGACAGTGCTTAATGATAAAGAAAATAAAGAATGTAAAATACTTTAATTATATAGTTTTAATGAATAAAAGAATATAAGATTATGGCAGGTGAAACAATCCAGATTTACAATAATGGCAATATGATGCATGATTTTGATTTTAAACCAAGTACTTCGATTGATGAAGAATTAGGAAAATTTGTAACATGGTTTAAGGAATATTATAGATACGAGTAAGGAAGAAGTCGTAAAATGAAGAAGATATTAAAAAGAGCAACAGCATGTTTGCTGGCAGTCTTAATGCTGGCAGGAGAAGCAACGGTACAGGTAGCAGCAATTGATAGCAATGGAAATGGTACGACAAAGACAGTTTCCTATGTGGCGACACATAATTATACCGTCTATTATCTTGATCTGAAAGGAATGTGTTATATCATGAGAGATAAGGGTATTGATGTAGGTGTGTCATATGTCAGCAATGCATCAAATGTGACATTCAGATGGCAGGCATATAATCTGGATAAACATAAGTGGAGTCTGGTAGCAGACTGGACTGGAAGCAACTGGGTAACTTGGAAACCGGAAAAGGGCAACTTTTGGCTGTATGTAGAGGCAATGACTCCGGATGGTGCGACACAGAATACAATTATGTGTTTCGCATCACAGAAAGACTATTCCCATCACTCATTAAACCTCAATGGAATGTGTTATAATATTTATGATGATCGGATTGATGTGGGAATTGCATATGATAGTGACGATTCCAATTTGACATTTAAATGGGAAGCATATAATCTGGATAAGCAGAAGTGGAATCTGGTAGCAGACTGGACCGGAAGTAACTGGGTATCCTGGTATCCAAAAAAAGGTAATTACTGGATGCATGTTACAGCACGGACATCAGATGGTGTGACGAAGGATTATACAATCTGCTTTTATGCAGCAAGAAATTACAATTATAAATACATAACGATTAATGGAATCTGCAGTGTGAATGATAAAGCAGCAATAAATCTTGGCGTATCTTATAATAGCAACGATACATCACTAGTATTCCGTTGGCAGATATATGATCTTAGCACTGGCAGTTGGTCTACATTGACAGACTGGACTGGAAGCAACTGGGTATCCTGGTATCCGGATTCTGGTAATTACTGGGTATATGTAGAATCAAGAACAAGTGATGGAACAGTAGAAAGTTATTGTACCGCTTATCAGGTGACAGCAAGATATGAAATCATGGGAACAACCAGTACCAATCTTGCACAGATGGTTGCATATTATAATGCTAATAATACTTATCCGGAATTCTATGCATCTTCCGATGCACCGACAATAGAAACATTTTGTCGGATATATCTGGAAGAATGTCAGGCAGAAGGTTTGAAAGCAGAAGTAGCATTCTGTCAGGCAATGCTGGAGACTGGATTTTTACGATATGGGGTAGATGTACAGATTAACCAGTATAACTTTGCTGGATTAGGAGCAACCGGTAATGGGGCACCGGGAAATTCTTTTGGCAGTGTAAGGGAAGGAATCCGGGCACAGGTACAGCACTTAAAAGCTTATGCATCAACCGATGGTCTGAATCAGCCATGCGTGGATACCCGGTTCCAACATGTAAGAAGAGGAACAGCACATTATGTAGAATGGCTTGGAATCCAGGAGAACCCATATGGAAGAGGTTGGGCGACTGCTAAGAATTATGGCTACAATATTGTAAACATGTATATGGCAAAACTATTTAAATATTAAATTCAGAAAAGGATCACATTGGGTCAGGCACTGTTAACAAATTGTTGTTCATTATTTTACTACAAGTGTTGTGACAAGCGGCTGGTCAAGTATCATTGCAACTATTTGTTTAATGAGTGGACTGCTTATGATGTGTATAGGTATAGTTGGAACTTATGTTGGCAATATTTTTATGCCGGTTAAGGAAAGACCGTTATATATTGTAAGGACAGTGCTTAATGATAAAGAAAATAAAGAATGTAAAATACTTTAATAATTAAATAAGGATTTCTTAAAGTATTATATCGCTAAATGAGGTATACTATATATAAGTATGGATGGATATAAGGAAGATATGATATGTTAAGAAAAAGAAATATAATAAGTATAATTCTTTTTTGGGTTATACTTATTGTTTTATATGAGATGATAAGTATAGTCTTTTCAGTGAATGACAGCCCTTCGCAGATGAATGTTCAGGGATTTTTTATGGAGCAAAAGGATTCCTTGGATGTGCTAATGATAGGCTCAAGTGAAGTGTATTCTGACTATTCCCCCGCAATTGCCTGGGAAAACTATGGATATACGTCATATGATTTGTCAATGGGAGCCGCTCCGGCAAATTTATATAAAGATATGATAAAAAAAGGCTTGGAGAGACAGAATCCGAAATTGATTGTAATTTCACTGAATGGATATCTGCATGGAAGCAGTGACTTTGAAAATCCGGTGCAGCTTCATCGTTGGATAGATAATGTTCCATATATTTATGGACGTAAGGATTCAGTTGATTCTCTTCTTAAAGGGCAAGGGAAAGGTCAGTTTTATTTTAATATGGCGTTTTCTCATGTTAATTGGAAACGGCCAATTAGTCTGGCTAAAAATACACTGGAAAAAAGCATTATGACCCTTAATAAACAAAGCTATTTAAAGGGATTTTGTACGGTGTCCGGAAGTGATAAAGGTACTCAGATGGGAGAATTGCAGAATATTGACTTTGATAATGGCTGTGAAGATGCACTGAGAGAACTTTTGGTTTATCTTCAGGCTCAAAATATAGAAAAGGTATTGTTTGTCAGATTTCCACATCAGCGTAAGTTTGAAAATCCTGAAGCTATAGATAAAATTGGTTCTATTATATCCGAATATGGATATGATATTTTGAATTTAAACGATAAATCGAAGGAATTGGGTATAGATGTACCGGCAGACTATAGTGATGCAGAGCATTTAAATATTAATGGAATGGAAAAAATGACAGAGTATCTTGGAAAGTATATTATTAATAAGTATGATGTCAGCTCTGAGAAAAGTACCGGGGATATTGTAAAATGGAATAAATGTGTGAAAAAAACAAAAGAAATGATAAACTCTGTTCGTGAGGATATGAAAAGTGGAACATGCAGGTTATATTATGAGGCGTCCATTTATTGGGAACCTAAGATACAAAAATAGGCATTGACTTATTTCATTCATAACGCTATTATAGTAAAATCGCAGATTAACGAAGATTTTATAAGATGAAACGGATATGACATGAAAAAGAGAAAAGAAGATTTAAAGGAACTGGTTCTCTATACGGTATTTGGTAATATGACATTTATAATCAGAATAGCGTCATATGCTGTGTTTATTGTTGCACTTG
>CAZCDD010000118.1:0-4571 GCA_964497405.1 uncultured Hydromonas sp.
CGTATGCCGAGGCGATTGCTGGGTTTATCATTGCCAACGGAATTATTTTTCTGATTGCGTATTCGGGGATGTTTGATACGGTGATGAATAAACTGCCCAAAAGCATTGCTGCCGCGCTGCTGGCTGGGATTTTGTTCCGCTTCGGTGTGGGCAGCTTCGCCATGCTCGGCTCCGAAGCTGGCTTGGTACTGGTGATGCTGCTGACCTATGTGCTGTTCAAACGCTTTTTGCCGCGCTACGCCACACTGTTTGTACTGCTCGCGGGCTGTCTGTATGTGTTTGGCTGGCAGCATGCATCTGTGCCGCGCGTACCGCTGCATCTATCGAATGTGGTGTGGACCACACCGCAGTTCACTTGGAATGCCTTGCTCAACATCGGCCTGCCACTGAGTTTAATCACCCTGACCGGCCAGCAAATCACCGGCATTGCCGTGTTGCGCGCTTCGGGCTATGACGCGAACCAAGCACCGGCGAAACCTTTGGTCGGCTTGACCGCATTTCTATCCACGATCACCGCGCCGTTTGGAAATTTTGGTATCAACTTGGCGGCGATCACGGCGGCGATTTGCACCGAGCACGCCTGCCATCCCGAGCCAAATAAACGTTACGTCGCGGGGCTGTGGTACGGCGTGATGAACCTCATCATCGCGGCGTTCGCCGGTGTGCTGGTGGTGTTTTTCCTTGGTTTGCCCAAGGCGCTGATTACCGTATTGGCTGGCTTGGCCTTGATGGGCGCGATTTTGAGCAATATCGGTAATGCCTTTAGCAGTGAGCACCGCATGATTGACCGCGAGGCGGCGTTGATTACCTTCATGACCTGCGCATCGGGCGTAACCTTATTCCAAATGGGCAGCGCGTTCTGGGGCATCGTGCTCGGCTGCGCGTCGTATCTGCTGTTTCACTGGCGCAGCCCGCAGCATTTGGGGCAGTCCTAATCCAGCCGAAAGAACGAAGCTCCGCCACAGCATCCATAAAAAAACCATATATTGCATGAATACTGCGTGTGTCAACCAAGTCAGAAACAAGCCGTTAAAGGCAAGGTAACTGCTCTATAATAGACGAATGCATTACACTATTTGGTTTCACCATTACTCAGCAAAGGATGACTATGAACAAACGCATTAAATTCGCCTTACTCGCCGCTCTGTTAACTGGCGCCATGGCTCCAGCGGTATCATTCGCCCAAACAGGAACCGGCAAGGTCGTGGCTGTGGTCGCGGGCGACCCGATCTCTCAGTCCGAAGTGGATGAACGCGTCAAAATCAACCGCGAAGTTGCCAAACGTGCCGGTCAAAAAGTGACCGATGCACAATTGACGGAATACTCACGCGACGAATTGATCAACGAACGTCTGTTGCTGAACAAAGCGAAAAACGACCGTGTGACCGTACCACAAGGCAAAGTAGACGCAGCCTTGAACAATATGGCACAAGGCAATCGCATGACATTGGAACAATTCCAACAGCACGTCAATAAAGTCGGTGGCGCAGGCGCATGGGACAATCTGGTGTCCGATCTGCGCAATGAGCTGATGATCGGCGAAATGATGGACAAACAGGTCAACAGCAAAGTCAAGCAACCCACCGCCAAGGAAGTGGATGACGAAATCGCGCGCGTGAGCGCGATTGCAGAAGGCCCAATGTCACCGCAAGAAGTGGCGGTCACTCAACACATTTACATCCAAGGCACCAATGCGGCGGCATTGAAAAAAACCAAAGCGATCAAAGCCCGCTTGGATAAAGGCGAAGACTTTGCTGCCGTTGCGCGCGAAGTATCGGACAACAAAGAAACCGCCCAAAATGGTGGCGCCGTACCGTATGTGTTCCTGAAAGACCAATCGGCTGATCCAGCCGTCATCAAAGCGGTGAGCAATATCACACCAAACGCCATCAGCGAACCGGTGAAAACCCAAAACGGCTATCACATCTTCAAGGTTGCGCAACGCACCACCATCGCGCCAAGTGACGAAGAGAAAAAAGCTTGGGCAAAAGACGCATTGCTCGCACAGCGTCAAAAAGAAGCCTTGGCTGCGTTCTACAAAGAAATGGACGACAGCAAGGCCAAATTGGTCGAAATCAAAAAATGATTCCCTTGACGGAATCCACACAAAAAACCGCACCGCCTCGTGCGGTTTTTTTATATCCGAGCCGACCCGAGCAAATAGCGGCTGCCAAGCCCGCGGCGCAATGTTAAAATAACCCCATGACACTCTTGAATCCACCCATCGCCATCACCACCGGTGAGCCAGCCGGTATCGGCCCGCTCATCAGTCTGCTCGCGCTCAAACAATGGCAAGCCGCACAAACCGCCGCCAGCGCGCCATCAGAACCCGCCGTGGTACTGATCGGCGACCTATTTCATCTGCGTGAAGTCGCACATCGCTTCAATCTGGGCGTGCGCTTGATTCCCTCGACCGACAGTCATACCCTGACCGATTTGACTTGGGCAGAGCGCCAGCATACGCTGGTGGTCTGGCATTGTCCGTTGTTTTCACCCGTGACCTTGGGGCAACTGGATGTCGCCAATGCCACCTATGTGTTAAATACCTTAGACATCGCCCTGCACGGCCTGAAAAATAATGTATTCAGCGCCATGGTCACCGCGCCCGTGCACAAAGGCATCATCAATGACGCGGGCATCGCCTTCACCGGTCACACCGAATATTTGGCCGAGCACAGCCGCACCGAGCAAGTCGTGATGATGCTCGCCGATGGGCGCGCCGACATCGAAAATCCGCTGCGCGTCGCACTGGCCACCACACACCTTCCGCTGGCGCAGGTCGCCGCGCAGATCGATGTGGACAGTCTGAGCCGCACCATCGACATACTGGCACAGGATTTACAGCAAAAATTTGGTATTGAACAACCGCGAATTTTAGTCACCGGTCTGAACCCGCACGCCGGCGAAGGCGGCCACATGGGGCGCGAAGAAATCGACGTCATCACACCGGCAATTTTGGCTGCACAATCGCGCGGCCTCAACGTCCAAGGCCCGTATCCAGCCGACACGCTGTTCCAACCGCATTATTTGCAAAACGCCGATGCGGTGCTGGCGATGTACCACGATCAAGGATTACCGGTGCTCAAATACGCCACCTTTGGTCACGGCGTGAATATCACGCTCGGCCTACCGTTCATCCGCACCTCGGTGGATCACGGCACGGCGCTTGATCGCGCACCCAGTGGCGCAGCCGATGCGGGCAGTATGCTCGCAGCCATCCGCTGTGCCGAAAACATGGTGCGTGCTGTGTATCACGCCGCTCCCAACCTAGAATAAAAAGTCCCTACATGAGCACACATATTGCCCGTAAACGCTTCGGCCAAAATTTTTTACAAGACCAAAACGTCATTGCCAACATCGTTCGCGCCATTGACCCGAATAACCACGACTGCCTGACCGAAATCGGCCCCGGCTTGGCCGCGCTGACCGAGCCACTGCTCGAACGTGTTGAGCACATGCATGTGGTGGAACTCGATCGCGACTTGGTCGCACGTCTGCAAAAACGCTTTTCACCTGAACGTCTGACCATTCACAGCGCCGACGCGCTCGAATTTGATTTTCTCAGCCTTGACGCCACGGGCAAAACGCAGCGCAAAGTCGTCGGTAATTTACCGTACAACATTTCTAGTCCGCTGTTGTTTCACCTCACGCAGTTTGCGCCGCACATTGATGTGCAGGTGTTCATGCTGCAAAAAGAAGTGATCGAGCGCATGGTCGCGCAGCCGTCCGAGAAAGCCTATGGCCGCCTGTCGGTGATGCTGCAATACCGCTACGAGATGACGCATTTGTTCGACGTACCACCGCACGCCTTCATCCCCGCACCGAAAGTCACTTCCGCCGTGGTACGCATGTACCCGCGCAAACCGGAACAACTGCACGCCCGCGACGAAGCACATTTATCCAAACTGGTCGCGCAGGCCTTTAGCCAACGGCGCAAAATGCTGCGCAATACCCTGAGCGAAATGGTGACACAGGCACAACTCGAAGCCTGCGGCATCGCGCCAACGGCACGCGCCGAGGAGCTGTCCGTTGCGCAGTTTGTAGAACTATCTAACTATCTCATCCACCACGCGGAACAACCGTGATGCAGCCCATGCGCATCCAAGCCCAGCACCCTTGATTGATCCGCCTCTGGTACAATGCTGCTATGAATATGCCCACCCCATCTTTGCGCCGAGCTTGGATAACGATCTGTACACTGATCGTTGCGGCGCTCGTCGTGGTCATAGCATGGACGCATATTCAGTCACAGACGGTGATGACGCAGCAACATTCGCACACTGTCGCGCAGCAGGCCAACCACAGCCACTGCGCAGATAATGCCGCCAGCTCTGAACCCACAAGCCACAGCCCGAACCACAGCCTTTGTCAGGCCGTGTGCGCGGTGCATTGTGTGGGCGGCATTCCACCCACATTTGAGCTGACGCGCCAATTGTTTTTCCCCGCTCGCTTTCCGCCCACTGCGAATGCTGCGGTTCCCTCACTGCATTTAGCTCCTACCCCACCGCCACCGAAGCGCGTTTAAATTCTCTTCTCATTAGGTCAATGGGACTCGCGTGTATTGATGCGCA
>CAZCDD010000119.1:0-4562 GCA_964497405.1 uncultured Hydromonas sp.
TCATCGCCACCAATCTGCGTGGCGTGTTTCGCCTCTCACGCGGCGTGATGCGCGGTATGATGAAAGCGCGCGCTGGTCGCATCATCAACATTAGCTCTGTGGTGGCGCAAATGGGCAACGCCGGGCAAGCGAACTACGCGGCCGCCAAAGGTGGGGTGGAAGCCATGACCCGCGCATTGGCCAAAGAGCTGGGCTCACGCAATATCACCGTCAACTGCGTTGCGCCGGGCTTCATCGCCACCGACATGACACAAGCATTGGGCGAAGGCGCCATTGACGCGCTGCAAAGCCAAATTCCGCTGGCGCGCTTGGGTCAAGCACAGGACATCGCCAATGCGGTGTTATTCCTCGCATCTGATCAGGGCAGCTACATCACTGGTCAGGTGTTGGGTGTGAACGGAGGGATGGATATGTAAATTATTGTTATGTTTGTATAGCAAAAACCCCAACACATTCTCAATGAATGGTTGGGGTTTTTATATGATTCAATAGACTGTTTTAGTTACTTACAATCCGCACCGGCACGCGCATGGCTAAGGCGCACATCAATTCATAACCAATCGTGCCGGAGAATTGCGCCACTTCGTCAATCGGGATGTTCTGTCCCCACAATTCAACAGGTGCGCCGATGCGTGCGTTGGGTACATTGCTGAGATCAACGGTGAGCATATCCATGGATACACGACCGACCAGTTGCGTGCGCACGCCATCCACCATCACGGGTGTACCATCTGCGGCATGACGTGGGTAGCCGTCGGCGTAGCCACAGGCAACCACGCCGATGCGCATATCGTGTGGGGTGGTGAAGCGCGAGCCGTAGCCGACGCTTTCGCCCGCGCGAATGCTGCGGATGGAGATCAGTTCGCTGGAGAGGGTCATGGCCGCTCGCAAACCGCATTGTGCTGCGGTTTTATCGGTAAATGGTGAGCCGCCGTAGGTCATGATGCCTGGGCGCACCCAATCGCCGTGTGTATCGGGGCGGGTCAGAATCGCAGCCGAGTTGGCCATGCACAAAGAGGCATGGGGGTGGGTTTGGTGCAGTTTTTGGGTGTGTTGTTTGAATTGTGCTAAGGCTTGATCGACGCCATGCGGGCGATCGGCGTTGGCGAAATGGGTCATCAGGCCGATGTGACCAATGTGTGGCATGGCATGGATTTGCGCATAGATCTGTTCAATTTCGTCGCCAGTAAAGCCGAGTCGATTCATGCCGGTGTTGATTTTGAGATATACGTCAATGATTTGATCGGCTGGTGCGGTGGTTTGTACGTCTTTGAGCCACGTCAATTGAGCGTGGCTGTGCAGCACGATGGACAGTTTGTGTTTGAAGGCGGCGCGGCAGTCGTCTAAACTGAAGCAACCTTCCAGCATGAGTATGGGTTTTTGCCAGCCCAATTGGCGCACTTGCTCGGCTTCGGCAAAATCCAGCATGGCCATGCCATCGGCGTGTTCGTACAGTGCGGGATAAATGTTTTTGATGCCGTGTCCATAAGCATTGGCTTTGACCACGGCCCAGATGCGCACGGTGTCGGTCTCGGTGTGTTGTACGTGACGGCGAACTTGGGCGAGGTTGTGGGCGATGGCGTTCAGATGTATGGTGGCGAGTATCGGGCGCGGCATGGTGTTTGACTCAGTTTTTTGACGACTTGTCATTGTAGAGTGATTCGCCTAAAAAATCCATGTTGGCGGCTGTGTTTGCGGTCTTTGTGTGGGTTGGAGCTGCGCGCCGAGGTTGAAATCTCTGTAACAGCAGTGCGTTCTGTGATATAAAGTGAAAAAGTGGATTCGAGGCATGTTTCGCATCCTGCTGTACCATTTTAGAACAACATCAATATCGCACCACTGTATGGCGAAGGGCAGATGTAGTCCCGAAAGCGCCGAAACACACAAGAATTTATATGAAGCGCCCTTTTTATATTGTTTTAGCCGCACAGTTTTTTTCGTCCTTAGCAGATAACGCCTTGATTCTGGCCAGCATTGCCTTGCTGCGCGAGATTTTGAACGACCCGACACCGGGCGATAAAGAGCCGTTACTCAAGTTTTTCTTTACGGTGGCGTATGTGGTGCTCGCGCCGTTCGTCGGTGCGTTTGCTGACTCGCGCCCCAAAGGTACGGTGATGTTTATCACCAATCTGATTAAGGTCGTCGGCTGTGCCATCATGTTGCTCGGCGTGTCGCCGCTGATGGCGATGGTGATCGTCGGTTTGGGGGCGGCGGCGTATTCTCCGGCCAAATATGGCATCGTGACGGAATTGGTTCCGGCCAAGCAGTTGGTGGCGGCCAATGGCTGGATCGAAACGCTGACGGTGCTGTCGATTATTTTCGGTACGGTTTTGGGTGGATTTTTGTCTTCGCCCGGATTACACGCGTGGTTGATGGGGCATTATCCAAATTGGACGCTCAGTCCGGGTTTGACCGCGGTGTGCATCATCTGTGTGATTTATGGCATAGCGGCCTTGCTCAATAAAATGATTCCCGATAGTGGTGTGCGTTATCGCAAGCAGCATATTCATCCGGTGGCTTTGACCAAAGAGTTTATCCAAAGCTCTAAAGTGCTGTGGACGGATAAACTGGGGCAAATTACTTTGGCCATCACGACCTTGCTTTGGGGCGTAGCCGCGGTGATGCAGTTCATCGTGCTGGACTGGGCGCAAATTGATTTGGGCAAAGACTTAAAGCAGGCTTCGTATATGCAGGCTTTTGTCGGGGTCGGTAGTACGCTCGGCGCGGTTTTGGCGGCCAAGTATATTTCCATGCGCAAGGCGACGAAGGTGATTCCGATTGGGATGTTTTTGGGGATTTCGCTAATCAGTATGATTTGGATACGCTCGGTGTGGATGGCTTTCCCGCTGATGATGGGCATAGGTGCTCTGGCTGGGTTTTTCCTCGTACCGATGAATGCGATGTTGCAGCATCGGGGTTATACCTTGCTGTCTGCGGGGCATTCGATTGCGGTGCAGAATTTCAATGAGAATTTGAGTATTTTGGTGATGCTGGGTATGTACTATTTGCTGAAAAATGCGGGTATGAGCTTGCATCAGTCCATCGTGATTTTTGTGGTGTTGATTACGGTATTGATGGCGCTGTTTTATGTGTGGTATCTGTATAATCGCACGCGGCACAATGCCGATGCCTTAATTGACGAAATTCCCGAACATCATTAATCGGATGTTCGATGGTTTTAAATTTTTGTGAGATAAATAATGACCAACGCTGAATTATTGGACTTGGTACGTCGGATTCCAGATTACCCGAAAAAGGGGATTTTATTTTATGACATCACCACCGCTTTGCAAAGTGCGCAGGGGCTGCGTGCGGTGATTCATGGTTTGCTCCAGCATTGTGAAGGGCAGAAAATTGATAAAGTGATCGGTACCGAGGCACGCGGATTTATTTTTGCGCCGACCGTCGCGTATGAGTTGGATGCGGGCTTTGTGCCGGTGCGTAAGCCGAATAAGCTGCCGTTTAACCGAATTGGTTTTGACTACGATCTGGAGTATGGTACGGATCGATTGGAAATCCATACCGATGCGATTGAGCCGGGTGAAAATGTTTGGATCGTCGATGATTTGTTGGCGACCGGCGGTACGGCGCATGCGGTGACTGAGCTGGTCAAGCAAATGGGCGCTAATGTGGTTGGTCTGAGCTTTTTGATTGAGTTGGATGGTTTGGGTGGCCGTGAGAAATTGGCCGGTTATCCGTGTCATTCGTTGCTGACCGTGCCGGGTTAAGCGCGTGCTGCTTTTTCATCATCTTAATGGAGTGGATATGAAGCGATTTTTGAGCGCAGGGCTGGTTGTTGTTGCTGCCGTTGCGTTGGGTGCCTGTCAAATGACATCTTCGCCGGTTCAGGATGCGCATCATGCGCCTGTAACACAGCAAACGACGTCTTCGAGTGTGGCCAGAGAGTCCGTAGCGATCGATCGGACGCTGGTGCATTCCTATCATTTGGGGCTTGATGCACATCGTCGCACGTATCTGTTGATCGTTTTGAACGATAAAGGTGTGAATCGCCTGAACGAAACGGCGCGTCGCGGTCAGCCATATGACATCACACTGGATGGGCAGTCCTACGCACAGGCGGCGCAGGTTAATTCGGGCTTTTTGGTGCTGACACCGGCAGCGTCCAACTGGACAGAGCGACGGTTGGCTGAGCTGCTCCGATAATTAACAGGCTTAATGTAAATTAGTGTAGGTTAATGTAACTTAATCAAAAACGACCCAATGGGTCGTTTTTTTGTGGGTGATGAGACTCAACGCTTACTTCGTTTGCTCGTATCTGCGTTTGAGCGTTTGGCTGTTTTGCCGGAGTCCTTTTGGGTGCTTCTGTTGGATGAGCGGCGGGCATTGGCGGTGGAAGTGCCTTGACTATTGGCTTTGACTGAGGCTTCCAAAACAAAATCAACCTTGCGCGTGTCCGAATCCACGGCAGCGATGCGCACCTGAACCTCATCCCCCAGACGGTACACTTTACCCGAAGAACGGCCTTTTAAGCTGTAACTGGCTTCGTCGTATTCAAAATAATCCTGACCCAGTTCGGATATGTGAATCAGCCCATCCACGAA
>CAZCDD010000120.1:0-4516 GCA_964497405.1 uncultured Hydromonas sp.
GACCAAGTGCAGACCTTTTTGCCGACGCCGATGGCCATGGCCACCACCATGTGGCACACGCAGCGCAACCCGCTGGAAAAAATCTCACGCTCCAGCGAAAAAGTCGACATCGTCAAAGAAGAAAAACGCCGTCGCCTACACAAAGCATTCCTGCGCTATCACGACCCGAACAACTGGCCGATGATTCGCGATGCACTGCACGCCATGGGACGCAGCGACTTGATCGGCTACTCCAAAGCCCACCTCATCCCGCCGCGCCAACCGGCGAACATGACGCAAGCCACGCAAAGCATGGGCAAACCGAACGCACGCACGGCGCATCATCCGAGCAAGCGTTTCCAAGACGCGCCGAGCAAATCCGCGCCGCATCTGGCCGCCAAACCCAAAGCCAAGAAAAAACCATTGAACAAATTGGCACAGTTCAAATAAAACAAGGCGGATGATCCGCCTGAAGCTGTTGACGCAGTCCCTCGCTCCTCGGGGAGAGGGATATAGGGAGAGGGGGTTAAAAATAACCCTCTCCCGAAAGCGGGCGAGGGGTAAAAACATAGATTTGTCAGTAATCTGAGGCGAATCATCCGCCTCTTTTTATTTTTCACCTTCTCGGATGCACCGCATCCCACTCCGTTTGCATCTGCTTCGCCGTCTGCGTGCGTCCATCGTGGCTCCAGCCCGGCGGCGCAAACACATAGCAAAAGCGTTGCCACGCCGTCAGATTCGGCATGCGCACATCGTGCCAAATATTCTTCAGCTCATAGCTAAACAGCGCCCAAGGCGAGCGACTTTCCGGCGCAGACACCGTACCATAGCGAATCGGCTCGGGATCGCGCCCTTCCTCCTCAAAGGTACCGAATAATTTATCCCACGCGATGAACAGCATCCCCATATTTTTGTCTAAATACGGCGTATTGCTCGCGTGATGCACGCGGTGATGCGACGGCGTCACCATGATTTTCTCAATCCAACCGAGTTTACCGATGGTCTGCGTGTGTACCAAATTGCCGTAAATCTGCGTCACCGCATAGGCAAACATAATGTGCAAGGGATGAAAACCCAACCACGCCAGCGGCATGAAATACACATAACGGTACAAAGGCTGGAGCACCGACGAACGAAAACCCGTGGTCAGATTGTACTCATTCGAATTATGGTGCGTGCTGTGCATCGCCCAAAACAGACGCGAGCTGTGATCCACCGTATGCTGCGCCCAGTACGCCAAATCCTGCAAGATGATCAACAACGCCCAATACAACACCCCCTCTGCGTACCAATCCACCACCCGATGTACGAAGCACCAGCCCAGTACCGCGAATGACAAGCCCTTGAACAACATATCCAAGCCCAAATTCGACAAAGCAAATGTCGCGCTGGTCAAGCTGTCCTTGAGCGAATACAGGCGCAGACCGCGCAAATTCGAGTACGCCCACTCCAGCGCAATCACCACCACGAACAACGGCACACTATAGGTATAAATAATCTCTTGATTCAACCAGTTTGGCATACACGCACCTCAACTCATTCAACTCCCATGTACCCTTATTCACTCGATTGCCGGTATTCAGCCGTCGGCCACAGAGGAATGCCACCCCGAGGCGTAAAGCGCCCCTCCACCTTGATCCATTTGGGCTGTAACAACGTCACCAAATCATTACAAATGCGACAAATACAGGATTCATGAAACTCACCATGCATGCGAAATGAGCCCAAATACAGCTTCAACGACTTTGACTCAACGCACCAATCACCCGGCTGCATATCAATGACAATAGTTGCAAAATCCGGCTGCCCAGTTACGGGACACAAACTGGTGAACTCGGGGCAAACCATGTTTAAGGTCCCCGTCACCGCATTTGGGTTGATTGCCGTCTGTGCAAAAGGATTGGGGAAACGCTCCAGTAAACCGGCATCGGGCTCATCGTAACGATACTCGGTTTTTTTATTGCCTAAGGATTGTAAATCTTTGTGTAATTCCATGATGACTCTCTCAACAAAATACGATACGCATTCAACGAATGCCGGTTAATTTATGCGTCTGCAAGGACAACTGCCATTGCGGATGCGCCATACAATACTCGATACAGGCTTGGGTATGATCGACTCGCTGCACATCATCGAGAGGTTGCACATAAAAATGCTGAAAATCCAAATGTGCAAACTGCTCCGGCAAGGCCAGCATTTGCGGATAGACCAATTTCAGCTCCTGTCCCGAAACCTGCACCAAAGGATTGGCGCCTTTGGGACTGATGCACAGCCAATCAATGCCTGCTGGAGCAGGTATCGTACCATTACTTTCCACACCAATTTCAAAGCCCAAGGCATGAACGGCATCTATCAACGCCTCATCCAACTGCAACAACGGCTCCCCACCTGTGAATACCACATACGGCACGCCGCCCACGCCGCCCCAAGTCTGAGCAATGCGATCGGCCAACGCCTGCGCCGTAGCAAATTTACCGCCATCGGGCCCAACCCCCACAAAGTCCGTATCGCAAAAATTACATTGGGCACTGGCACGATCAGACTCGCGCCCCGACCACAAATTACAGCCCGTGAAACGACAAAACACCGCCGCTCGTCCAGCCTGCGCCCCTTCCCCTTGCAAGGTATAAAACAACTCCTTAACCGTGTACATCGGTCACCTCCCAACGCACCGCCGCGCCCAGATCCTCCTGCTCAAATAACTCCAGCGCCGAGAACTCAGGCAATTTTTCGCGCAATTGCTGCGCGATCCAATGCGCCACGCTCAAGGCATCATGCGCAGACAAACCCGCCAGCGTATCCAAAGCAAAATGATCCAATTGATTATAAATCGGCTTAAACCATGCCTTCACATCTGCAAAATCGCGTAACCAACCTGCCTGCTCATCCAGAGTCCCGCCGCGCAAAAACAAACGCGCCAAATAACTGTGCCCCGTATAACGCCCCTGATCATCCAACGGACAGGCCGATTCAAAGCGCAACTCCTTCCAGATGGTAAAGCCCGAGGCATCTCGACGAGAGCCCGCCGTCGCCGTTTCAAACACCTCCACCGCCTGTAATGCCAGCACACTGCTCAAGCCTTGCCACAACCAATCGCACAAACGCTCACTGGTCGGATTCGCCAAACCCTCGATATGATTCAAATAGGCGTGATGCAATTGCGCATGAAACGGCAACCACGCCGCCCGCAGCGCGCTGGCGGAACATTGATGCGCATCTGCCCATAAACGCACCTTAAAGCCATGACCATGCAAACGACCGCATTGATGTCCCTCAGGAACATTGGGTAAAAAATGCGCCGCAGAAAATCCTGTATGCAACCAATGAAAATCCCCCGTCGCATCACAGCGCACCCCACGCTCGGGCGCGGAGCGCAATTCGACGGTCACATCCGTCCCCACGCGCGTCTGCATGGCCGTGCGAATCGCCTGTGCCAAAGTCAGATCATCCGGCTCAGAAAAAAACGCATTCAAATCCGCATACTGCCACGGAGCACAGACAGTTTTCAAAGCCGCATGAAGACGCTCTTGGTACACCACCGGATCACCCGAACGGGGTACAGCAACACGCACGGTCACATAAAAACTATGCCCATGATACGACGCCGATGGCTGCTCACTGAGCAAACGACGCGCCGCCTCAAAACCAAGGCTTGCAATCCATTCTGAATTCATGCGCTCACCCGTGTGCTTGACAGCGAACCAGCAGCGGATCGGCCACACCGGCCTGCGCAAAACCCTGCGCCCGCAAAATGCACGCCGCACATTCGCCACACGGCGGCACCGCACCGTTGTAACAAGTGTGGCTCAAAGCCAAAGCCGGCATAGCACCCACCTCCTGAGCCAATGTCACGGTCTGCGCCTTGGTCAAAAACATCAACGGCGTGTGCAACGTCACACGGCTATCCATGCCCAAGCGCAAAGCCAGCTCCAAAGATTTCAAGGTATTTTCACGACAGTCTGGGTAACCCGAATAATCCGTCTGCGCCACCCCCGTCACCACATGACGCAAACCTTTTTGATACGCCAAAGCCGCCGCAAAGGTCAAAAAAATCAAATTGCGCCCCGGCACAAACGTATTGGGCAAAGCATCATCATCCGCATCACGCACACCGGTTTCGGGTGCAACATCACCCGTCAAAGCATTACCGCCCAGCGCAGCAAAGGTATCAATCGGCAAAACCGTTTGCGGCACACCAGCCAAGGCCGCGATCTGCCGAGCCGATTCCAACTCCACCCGATGACGCTGACCATAATCAAACGTCACCGCCTGAACGCGCTCGCGCCCCCAGCGAGCCATCGCCCAAAACAAACACGTGGTCGAATCCTGTCCACCCGACAAAACCACCAGCGCACCCGAATCGGGTGCGTCCTTATTATTATCAATCATATATCCTCGAAAACAGTCGAAGTTAAACACACGCCACCGATCAAGTATTCACGGCACGCACCATTTCATTTAAAACTCAATCTACCTCGTCAATCCACGCCTGCTGAATCGCCTCCAGCACCTTCTCCCCGCCACGGCTGTGATCGTC
>CAZCDD010000121.1:0-4489 GCA_964497405.1 uncultured Hydromonas sp.
ATAATCCCTGACGCAGGAACAACAGCGTCATGAGCGAAAGTTACAGTTTGTTTCGACGCACGACCCCCGAATGGGTGCGTGCGCTCATTGCCAGCGCCATTGCCATCGCGATGCTCGTGCTCAACGGCCCGCCGATTGTGCGTGACGCCTTGGCGTGGGCGTTCGTCACGCCGGTTCAACGAGGCGTGCATGCGGCGCGCGTTTGGGTGGCGGATTACATTGTGCACGGCTATCAAGTGCAGAGCTTGGCGTTGCAAAATCGTGATCTGGTGGCCGAAAATCAAGCGTATGCCATGCGTGTGCACAGCTTGGCCAGCGTTGAGCGTGATAATCAAGCCCTGCGCGCCCAATTGGCGCTTAAATCCAGCACCCCGCACCCATTGATTTCTGCCGAAGCTTTGTATCAGGTGGTTGACCCCTATATGCGCAAACTGGTGCTCAATATGGGCAGTCAAAATGGCGTGAAACTGGGGCAGCCGGTGATGACGCATGAAGGTCTGCTGGGGCAAATCACCGATGTACAAATCAACAGCTCCGAAGTCACGCTGATCACCGATACCAAAGTGAATGTGCCGGTGATGGTTCAGCGCAATCCATCGGTGCGCGGGTTTATCAGTGGCGATAAAAGCGAAGGTTATTTGGAACTGCGGGTGTTTAACCAAGAATCCGCCGATTTGCAAAAAGACGACGTGTTGGTAACCTCGGGCTTGGATGGCCTGTATCCGGCTCATATTCCGGTGGCCAAGGTCGCCAATATTGCGCAAGCCGGTCCGGATGGCCGCTCAGAGTTGACCATTGTGCCCATGGTGCATGCGCTGAATGTGCGCTACGTCGGCATCATTCAGGTGGACAATTTGGCCGAGATGAAAACCCGCAGCGACGCGCAAATCGAAATGGCGCGTGAAAATCCGGTTCCCCCCACCTTGGGCGCACGCACGCGTGAGCAGTTTAAAAAGTAATGAGGTAAGTCATGCGCTTTGAACAATGGTTGGCTTTGGTACGCACGCGAGTGGTCATCTTGAGTATGGCGGTCGCGTGGGCCTTGTCATTCCTGACCCTGCGGCAAACCGTCTGGCTCGATTGCATGGCGCTGATTTTGCTGTTTTGGAAAGTGTACCAGCCACGCCGCATTTCTCTGCTGGTCGCTTTTGTGATCGGTATTTTTGTCGATGTTCAGCAGTCCTCGCGCATGGGCGAGCATGCCCTGATGTATGTGTGGTTGGTGTATGCCATGGGCTTGCTCGCGCCCCGTTTGCAGTTTGCATCCATATTTATCCACGCCTTGTATGCGACGGGGATGGTGTTTGCCATGGAGCTGTTGCGCGCTTTGTTCTACGCCGTGGTGTTGGGCGCGCATATCAATTTGAGAGACATCCTTTGGCTGTTTTTGGCCATTCCGATGTGGTTGCTTTTGGCCATCGCCCTGACCCGTGGCGCGAAATCGCGCAAGGTCGGCGAATGGATGATGCAGTAACAGCGGATCGGTTGATGCTATGAAACTGTCCTCACGTGCCAGCCTTGCTCAAGGCCAAATTTTCCGCCAACGGGTTTGGGTGGCGCAAATTTTGGTGTTGCTGTGCTTTGGCATTTTGGTGGCGCGCTTTGTGTATTTGCAAGTGTTCAAGCACGATGAGCTGAGTCAATTGGCGCAATCGAATCGCACGGCTCAAGTGCCGATTGAGCCGGCGCGCGGCTGGATCATGGACCGCTATGATTTTGTGCTGGCGCGTGACAATCCCGGTTTTGCGCTCGAAATCGTGCCCAAAGAGCAAGAGAACTTAGAGCAAACCATCGCCAAAATTCAACAGATCGTGCCGGTATCCGAGGCGGACATCAAGCGTTTTAACCGTCTGCGTGCAGAGAGTGATCCGTATGACAGCATCCCCATTCGCGCCAAGCTGAACGAAGAGGAAGTCGCGCGTTTTTCCGTACAGCAGTTTCAGTTCAAAGGCGTTTCGGTGACCAAGCGCAGCTTCCGCGAGTATCCGAACGGTGATCTGGCGGTGCATGTGATTGGCTACGTCGGTCGGGTCAATCAGCGCGATAAAGAACGCATCAAGAAAAACGGTTTGGAACAAGATTACCTCGGCACCACGCACATTGGGAAGCTGGGGATTGAGCAAAGTTACGAATCGCTGCTGCATGGCAAGAACGGCTACGAGCGTTTGGAAGTCATGGCTTCGGGGCGTCAGGTGGGCGTTTTGGGTGAAAAAGACCCCGTTCAGGGCAATAATCTGCAATTGACCATTGATGCCTATCTGCAAGATCAGGTGGAAAAAGCCTTTGCCGGTCGTCGTGGCTCTTTGGTCGCGATTGAGCCGAGCAGTGGGCAGGTTTTGGCGTTTGTCAGCGCCCCCGGATACGACCCGAATTTGTTTGTCGAGGGCATTTCCGAAAGCGTTTGGACGGAGTTGAACGAATCTAAAAATAAACCCTTGTTCAACCGTGCTTTGCGCGGCGCATATCCCCCCGGCTCTACCTATAAGCCATTTATGGCGCTGGCGGCGTTGCACTCAGGCGCGCGTGATCGCAATGCGGTGATTCAGGACGGCGGTATTTATACGTTCGGCAATCACCGTTATCGCGATAGCACGGGCGGGCGTGGTCATGGCGCGGTCAATATGTTCACCTCAATCGCGGTGTCATCCGACGTGTACTACTACAGCTTGGCACACCAGATGGGCGTGGACTTGATGCATCAGGAAATCTCACGTTTTGGCTTTGGTGAAAAAACCGGCATTGATCTGGTCGGTGAAGAACCGGGTATTTTGCCGTCTAAAGAATGGTTTTTCAAACGCACCGGTCGGGAGTGGTCGGAGGGACAAACCATCAGTTTGGGTATTGGTCAGGGTGAAAACACCTTCACGATTTTGCAATTGGCCAGCGGCATGGCCACCATTGCCAATAACGGCGTGCGTATGAAGCCGTACTTGCTCAAGGCGAAAATTGACCCGTTGACCGGTCAGCGCACCGAGACTCAGCCACAGATGGTGTCTGATTTACAGATACCGGCAGAAGATATTGATTTGATCAAACGAGCGATGGTACAGGTGAATATTTCGGGCACAGGGCGCGGGATTTTTAATGGTCTGCCGGGCGGATTGCCTGGTGGTAAAACCGGTACGGCGCAGGTGTTTTCGGTCGGTCAGAACTCAACCTATGCTCAGAGTATGAAAGGCGAGTTCATGCGCGATCACTCACTGTACATCGCCTTTTATCCGGTGGACAAACCACAGATTGCGATTGCCGCGATTGTGGAAAACGCCGGTTTCGGTGCGAAAGCAGCCGCGCCGTTGGTTCGGCGGGCATTGGACGCGTTTGTCGCTTCGCAAAATGGCCAACGCATGCAGTTGCGCGGGCGAGCGCCGACGGTAGAGAATGCTGCGGCAGAGGCCGGTGGTGCCAGCACCGCAGCGCCTAACAAAGCAGGCAACGTAGGAAAGGCGCAGTGATTATGATACGTCTGCATCGTTCAGGTCGATTATTGCGCAAAATTTTTGCCCCATTGGATCCAGTCATGGTGGCGATTTTGCTGTTGATTAGCGTCGTGAGTTTGGTGACCATGTACAGCGCCTCAACCGATAGGCCGGATCGTTTTGCCCAACACATTCGTAATTTGATGATCGGTTGGGGCGTCATCGTTGCGTTTGCGTACACGCCGCCGAAAGTCTTCATGCGTGCGGCCGTGCCGATTTATGTCGGTGGGGTGATACTGTTGGTGGCCGTGGCGCTGTTCGGTGAGGTGCGTTTGGGCGCGCGGCGCTGGATTTTTGGCTTTCAGCCATCGGAGTTGCTTAAAATCGGTGTGCCGCTGATGATCGCCTTTTATTTCCACAATATGGGCAATGTGCAGGGCAAACAGTTGTGGAAGGCCTTTGGTGTGGCGACGCTGATGTTTGTCATCCCGTTTTTATTGATTGCCAAGCAACCGGACTTGGGTACGGGATTGTTGGTGGCGGCCGCAGGCGCGTATGTGGTGTTTTATGCCGGCTTGAGTTGGCGCATTATCGGTGCGTTGATTGGCTTGGCTGTTGTATCTTTACCACTGGTTTATAACTTTTTATTGCACGATTACCAGCGCAAACGGGTGGATGTTTTGCTCAATCCGATGGAAGATCCGCGCGGCACTGGGTTTCACATCCTTCAGGCGCGAACCGCCATTGGCTCGGGCGGTTGGCTGGGTAAAGGGTGGATGGACGGCACGCAATCGCAGTTGCAGTTCATTCCCGAGAAATCGACCGACTTCTTGCTGGCGGTGTATGCCGAAGAATTTGGCTTAGTCGGTGTTTTGCTACTTCTTGTGCTATACTTTGCACTTATATCGCGCGGATTGTCGATTGCACATCAGGCAGAAACGCGATTTGATCGTCTGCTGGCGGGGTCTTTGGCCATGATTATATTCACCTATGTATTCGTGAATATGGGTATGGTCGGTGGGATTTTGCCAGTGGTAGGTGTGCCACTGCCATTTATGAGTTATGGCGGCACT
>CAZCDD010000122.1:0-4463 GCA_964497405.1 uncultured Hydromonas sp.
TCGCGCGCGAAATCGAAGCGGCGGGCGGTGTGGCCAAAGAATTCAACACCATTGCCGTGGACGATGGCATTGCGATGGGGCACGGCGGTATGCTGTATTCGCTGCCGTCGCGCGAATTGATCGCCGACGCGGTTGAATACATGGTGAACGCGCACTGCGCCGACGCACTGGTGTGTATTTCCAACTGCGACAAAATCACCCCAGGTATGCTGAATGCGGCTTTACGTTTGAATATCCCCGTGGTGTTCGTATCCGGTGGGCCGATGGAGTCAGGCAAAGCTGTACTCAATGGCAAAATCATCAAGCTCGATTTGGTTGATGCGATGGTCTCTGCCGCCGATCCGAAAGAAAGCGACGCGGACGTGGCGCAAATTGAGCGCTCGGCGTGTCCAACCTGCGGGTCATGCTCGGGCATGTTCACTGCGAACTCGATGAACTGCTTGACCGAAGCCTTGGGTCTGAGCTTGCCAGGCAATGGTTCATTGCTGGCAACGCACGCGGATCGTCAAGAGTTGTTCCTCAAAGCCGGTCGTGTGGCAGTGGAATTGGCCAAACGCTACTACGAGCAAGACGATGCCAGCGCATTGCCGCGCAGCATTGCCAACAAAGCCGCGTTTGAAAATGCCATGTCGCTGGACATCGCCATGGGCGGCTCGACCAACACCATTTTGCACCTGCTCGCCGCCGCGCAAGAGGGCGGCGTGGATTTCACCGTTGCCGACATTGATCGCCTGAGCCGTAAAGTGCCGAATCTGTCGAAAGTCGCACCCGCCACGCAAAAATACCACATGGAAGACGTACACCGCGCCGGTGGCGTGATGGGTATTTTGGGCGAACTCGATCGCGCGGGCTTGATTAATCGCGACTGTGCGACCGTCCACAGCGCGAATATGGGCGAAGCCTTGAATCAATGGGACATCATGCGCACCCAAGACGCAGCGGTTCACACCTTCTACAAAGCCGCGCCGGCGAACGTGCCGTCACAAGTGGCGTTCTCGCAAGACAAACGTTGGGAATCGCTCGACACCGACCGCACCGACGGCTGTATCCGTGACGCAGCGCATGCGTACAGCACCGACGGCGGTTTGGCGGTGTTGTTCGGCAACATTGCGCTGGAAGGCTGCGTGGTGAAAACCGCCGGTGTGGACGAATCCATCCTCAAATTCTCCGGTCCTGCACGCATTTTCGAGTCGCAAGACACGGCGGTTGAAGGCATTTTAAGCGATAAAATCAATGCGGGTGATGTGGTTATCATTCGTTACGAAGGGCCGCGCGGTGGTCCGGGCATGCAGGAAATGCTCTATCCGACCAGCTACCTTAAATCCAAAGGTTTGGGCAAAGCCTGCGCCTTGATTACCGACGGGCGTTTCTCCGGCGGCACGTCGGGCTTGTCGATTGGTCACGTTTCACCGGAAGCGGCAGAGGGTGGCGCCATCGGCCTGATCGAGGAAGGCGATATGATCGATATTGATATTCCCAACCGCACGATCAATGTGCGCATCAACGATGAGGCGCTGGCCAAACGCCGCGAGGCGATGAACGCCAAAGGCAAAGAGGGCTGGAAACCACTGAACCGCAATCGTGTGGTCAGCGCGGCGCTCAAAGCCTATGCGGCGATGACCACGTCGGCATCGCGTGGCGCGGTGCGTGATGTCACACAGTTGGATAAATAAACCCATTCGATCCGACGCGAGGATCACTGGGTAAGGACGGGGCGCGCAAGCGTCCCGTTTTTTATTATGGGAGAAAGCGTATGCAGGCCATCATCGCTATCATTGTGTCGCTGCTGTTGCAATCCGTGGCCTACGGTTATATTTCGGCGCGTTACCCGTCGGGCAATATGTTGCAATTTGCGTTTGTCGCGTGTTTATTGTGCGCGCTGTTTTATGAATTATCCTTGCGTATTTGGCCGGTGGAGTCGCACGCGCACGAGGACAGCCGCGCGATGCGGCGCATTGGGATTTTTACCGCATTATCCTATGTGGCGTTTTTCGCGGCGATGGCGTTTATTCCGGCATCCGTGGTGAGCCTGACTGAAATTGCAGTCGGGCCGTTGTTTGCGGTGTTGGTCTCGGCGTGGTTCGTCGGTGAAAAGCTAAGTGCTGTGAAAACGGATCATCCGCGCGATTTGTGGGGTGCTGCTGTGTTTTTCGTGGTGATGTTTGCCGCGACTTTATTGGTGTTGAAAATGGCTGGTATTTCGTTGAGCCATATGGTTGGGGGCGTGCTGTTGTCCTGCTGCGCAGGTTTGGGCGCCGCGATTATCGCGTCAATCGCGCGACTGCATTTGGCGCATCTGAGTCCGCGTTTGGTGCTGGCTCGGCGCTTTCATCTGACCTATATGAGTGCATTGGTACTTGGGCTGGTATTTGAGCATTGGATTTGGCGCTGGGATTTTTGGTTGTTTTCAGTGCTGGTGGCATTCTTGGGCGTGGTTTTGCCAATGTTTTTATTGCAATGGGGCGTGCAGAAGGTACGGCCTATGATTACGATGCTGACTTTGGCGTTTGTCCCTGCGATGATTTACGTGACTGAATCGGTGTTTTCCGGTCATGCCCATGTGTGGGTTTCCGGCTTGATCGCGGCGGCGGTGCTGTTCTCGGTGATTTATACCTTGCTGGATGTGCGGCGTTCGGACGCAAATACTTGATCGCATGGTGTCAATAAAAAAGCCCGCAATGATGCGGGCTTTGTGTTGAGACTGTCGCTCAGGGTCAGTTTTTTTGCGACCATTTGGAGTAGCCAATATCAATCGTGCCGTAGAGTTGGATACTGCTTTTCGAGCCGATTTTCAGACCGAGTGATTGGTCGTCATTTTTATTCGCCGTGGTATTGGCGGCGAGTGTGATGGCGTTCGGATCGGTCTTTTTGACTTTGAGTGCGTAGCCATCATCGCTGGATGCATCGAGGCTTTGCGGTGCGGCCTGCGCACTGATTTGCCACAATGCGCCGGTCAATAGGGTCATGGCGGTGATTGTGCGAAAGAAGTTTTTCATGATAGTTCCTTGATTCAATTGGTTTTTTCGCATTATGACAGAATTTCGTGCAGGCTTTGTGTGCAACGCTTGGTTTTTATCAAAAAGAGCCCAAAATGGCCTCAAAGTTTGATTTGTTTGCGAATTTTGTCTTCCATAGGCACATTGGACAGCCATTTGGAATACAGTTGCCGTGCGACGGCCATCGCACTTTCGACATGCGTCCAATTCTCGCGCTGGATGCGTTCGACCGTGTGGATGTTGATGTCGTTGGCTCCTCGCAGATCTTCCCGAGCGGTGTCCAGCCAGTGGTTGATTTTCTCCGGTAGGGCTTCACAGTGAAATTGCATGCCGAGGTGGATGCCGTCCAGCACGAAGGCTTGGTTTTGGCAATACAGACTACTGGCGATGTTTTGCGCCCGCAGGGGTGGGATGAAAAATTCGTTGTGCCACTGGAATAGGGTCACGGGGCTGATGCCGCCGAACCATTGGTAGGCGACGTTGTCGTGCTCAGGGGTAACGACGTGCCAGCCGATTTCGGGGTGTGGGGCTTTTTGTACAGCGCCGCCGCTGGCTTTGGCCAATAATTGTCCGCCCAAACAGTGGCCGATGATGGGGATGTTGAGCGACATGGCTTCGTAAATGAGCTCAACCGCTTCGAGTAGATGAGGATACTGATCGGTGTCGTGTACGCTCATGCCGCCGCCCATGATGCCAAAGCCGCTGTAATCAACAATGGACATGGGTAGGGTGTCGCCAGCGGCGATATTGACCAACTCAAACGGAATTTCCCAGTTGATCAAGCAGTCGGTGAAGTAGCCTGGCCAGTCGTAGTGTGCGTGTTGTAATACAAGAATCGGTTTCATAAATGTTTTCCGGTTGTGTTTCAACCCTTTGATTTTAATAATAAATTGGTGTAAATGCGTTAGATTGAAACGATGCTTCGGGTTATTCTATTTGATATTGAGCCAAAATGCACCTCAATCGCGCGACTATGAGGCTCGGTTGAGGGGCAAATGGCTCGATGGTGTGGTGCTCACGGGGTGGTACATTCAGCCAAGCACGCATCAAATACGTCGAGATAGCGTTCTATGTGCGCCTCAGTGGTGGCGGGGCACACCAGTGTCATATTGTGAAACGGGGTAATCATGATGCCGCGATTGAGCAGGTAGAGATGCACGGCGCGTTCGAGTTCATCATCCATCGCACGTTCGGCTTCGGAGCCGTTTTTCGGTGTTTGAGCGCAGAATTGGAACTCACTGCGTGCGCCGAGCTGGGTCACACTCCACGGTAGATGGTATTTGGCGATGATGCTTTGCATACCGGTAGCGAGCTGGGTTTGACGCGCGATCATGCTGTCAAATGCGGATGGTGTGGCGACCTCGGTCAGGTTGGTCGCGAGCAGCGCCATGGTCAGCATATTGCCGGAAAGTGTGGTGCCGATACCGGAGTGACCGGCGGGCGCGGATTCTTTCGCGGCGCGGGCAC
>CAZCDD010000123.1:0-4381 GCA_964497405.1 uncultured Hydromonas sp.
CAGAAAACCATTGCGCAGGAGATCGAGACCACCGGTATTGGTCTGCACTCGGGGCGCAAGGTCAAGCTGACACTCAAACCCGCACCGGTCAACACCGGCGTGGTGTTTCGCCGTACCGATGTGGATGCGAGCTTGGACATCACCTGTCGCCCAGAGCATGTGATTGATACGCGTATGGCGACGACGCTGGCGCATCCGGAGAATCCGGCGGCGCGCGTGTTGACCATTGAGCATCTGATGTCGGCGTTGGCGGGCTTGGGCGTGGATAACGTCATCATCGAGGTCAATGCACCTGAGATTCCGATCATGGATGGCAGTGCAACCAGTTTTGTGTATCTGATCAGCAGCGTGGGGTTGGTGGCGCAAACCGAACTGCGCCGTTTCATCCGCATCAAGCAATCGGTGGAGGTCACCGAGGGCGATAAACGTGCGCGTTTGGACCCGTATTTTGGCTTCAAAGCCTTGTTCGATATTGAGTTTCATCATCCCGCGATTGACGACACCGGCACACACTGCGAGATTGATTTCACCGGCGATGCCTATGTTCGGCAGATTTCGCGTGCGCGCACCTTTGGCTTCATTCAGGACGTGGAGGCTTTGCGCGGTTTGGGTTTGGCTCAGGGCGGCAATTTGGCCAATGCAATTGTGCTGGATGAATACAAAATCCTCAATCCCGAAGGCTTGCGTTACAACAACGAGTTCGTCAAACACAAAATTCTCGATGCCATCGGCGATTTGTTTGTGATCGGTGCGCCGATTTTGGGCGCCTACACCGCGTATAAATCGGGTCATGCGCTGAATAATGTGCTGATCCGTGCGGTGCTGGCCGATCCGGCGAATTATGAGTATGTGACCTTTGAAAATGAGGCAAGCGCACCGAGTTTTGCGGGTATTCACGGCGACGCGCTGGCCTCTCGGGCGACGGTACGCGCGGCATCGTAATCGCTTTAACGGTCTAATAATTCCAGTTGCGTCACCTCGTCCGGCTCGCGCAATCGTACGCCGACACCGAGCAGACGAAATGCCCCTTCATGCTTTTGGCACAGGCTGGCGAGCAGTTGCTCAAAGTGCGCACGCGACAGGTCGATGCTGTTCATTTCCAGCGTATGAATTTTAAAATTCGCCATACGCAGTTTCACAAAGGTTTTTTGTACCAAGGACTGTGCGTGATGACGTTCAATCCGTGTCATTAAATCTGTGTGCAGTTCACTCAGCGGCGCTTGTGCATCGGATAAACCGCGCAAATCATGCGCGAAAGTCGTTTCCACGCTAATGGATTTACGTGGCTGTTGCGTGTGTACCGCGCGCGAGTCCATGCCGCGTGCGGCTTGATAAAGCGAGGAGCCGAGTTTGCCGAATTGGCTAATGAGAAAGGGCAATTCGCGTTCACGCACATCGGCGCAGGTGAAGAGTTTAAGGCGGTGCATTTTCGCCGCTGTGCGCGGTCCGACCCCAAATAGTTTTTCCACCGGTAATTCGCGTACAAAGGCATCTACATCCTGCGGGCGGATGACGAATAGCCCATCCGGTTTGCGCCAATCGCTGGCAATTTTTGCGAGAAATTTATTCGGCGCGACCCCGGCCGATACCGTTAATCCAACTTCCGACTTCACCCGTGCGCGGATGGCTTGCGCGATCAGCGTTGCACTGCCACGATGCACCTTACACGCGCTCACGTCCACATAGGCCTCATCCAAAGACAGTGGCTCGATCAACTCGGAGTATTCGCGATAGATCCGAAAAATGGCTTGCGACGCCGCACGATAGCGCGGGAAATCGGGCTTGAGCAAAATCAACTGCGGGCACAGTTCCAACGCCCGCCGTGTTGGCATGGCCGAGCGCACACCGAAGGCGCGTGCTTCGTAGTTACAGGTGGCGATCACCCCGCGCTGCGCCGTCGTGCCGCCGACGGCAATCGGCTTGCCTCGCAAAGATGCATCATCCCGCATCTCCACCGCGGCGTAGAAACAGTCGGCATCGAAATGGATGATTTTTCGGGTCTCAGGTTGGGCGATGGGCGTGGGGAGCATGGGTGTGGTTAAGGGGTGGTTTTAAGCGGTATTTTAGACAAAATGGCGCGTTGATTGCGTGCAATCTGTGTTATGTTCACGCATCTATGAATCAACCGTGTTGTCAGTGAGTGCCTATGAATTTAATTTTGGCTTTGGTTTCCGCCGCCGCGTATGGGGTCAGCGATTTCGTCGGCGGTATGGCCGCGCGCAAGCATCCGGCCTTGCAGGTGGTGTTGTGGGCGTTTCCGATTTCGGCTGCGATTTTGTTGGTGATGTCGTGGCTGATCGGTGGCAGTTGGGACACGCGCGCGATGGCCTTTGGTGCGGCCTCAGGTTTGACCTCGGCATTGGCGGGCTGGTGGTTTTTTACCGCGCTGGCCGAAGGCACGATGAGCGTGGTGTCACCGATTACTTCGGTGCTGGCGGCGGTGATTCCGGTGTTGTTCGGTGTGCTCATGGGCGAACAGCTCAATACGGCGGTGTTGGCCGGAATTGCTTTTGCGGTGGTGGCGATTGTGCTCATCAGTCAGGAGTCGAAGGATCATCCACCCCATCATACCTTTGAAAATACCCGAGCGCCTCGTCTGACCCAACGCGTGTTGCTATTCACCTTCGGCACGGGCATGGCGTTTGCCTTGAGCTTTATTTTGGTACATCAGATTGGCATCACCTCAGCAGGGCTGTGGCCGATGTTTGCCTCCAAAGCGGTCGCCTCGGTGGTGACGCTGTTGATCGCTTTGTGCTTCGGTCATGTGCATTTGTCGCATGATCCAGCGATGCTCAAGTATGCCGTTGCCGTCGGTGTATTGGACGTGCTGGCGAATGTGGCGATGTACTACGCCTTTCAAGGCGCGTTTGTGTCCATCATTAGTGTCTTGGTCTCCTTGTATCCACTGTTCATCATTGCGCTGGCAATCGGCTGGCTGAAGGAGCGCACCAATGCTTTACAAAAAATCGGTATCGCAATGGCGCTGGGGGCGATTGCCTTAATCGCCTACCCCAGCTGAGCTTATGTTCTCGAATCTTGTGTTTGCGGTGCTAATTTCTGTCACAATTGGGTCATAATTGCCAGTTATATTTTTAATCTAACCATCCTTAAAGGAGATGCAGATGAAAAACCATGTGGTAATTTTTGAAGCGCGCGGTGGTACGGATAAAGGCGAATTCGGCTTTCGCAAAGATTCCAAGGCGATTATCGACGCATTGAAACAGCGCGGTTGGACGGCTGAAATTATTTTTTATGACGATAATAATCGCGGTGAAATCTATCGTCATACCCTGACCAAGGCCGATGCCTACATCAGTCGCGTGAATCCTGGTAATCTGGGCAATGAAGTCGGTTATTTCCAAATGTTGCGCGAGCTGGTGGCGCAAGGGGTGAAAGGCTTGCCGCATCCCGATGCGATGATTTCGTATGGCGCCAAGAGCGCGATTGAAAAGCTCAAAGGTACCGCGTGGGTGCCTGCGGATGTCGCTACCTACTACGATTTTGACGCGCTCAAGGCAAACTTCCCGCAGACCTTGGCGCGCGGTGTGCGTGTGCTCAAACAAAACCGAGGCTCCACCGGTGAAGGTATTTGGCGTGTCGAGGTGCTCAATCCTGAATACTACAGCGGCGAAATTCCATTGGATGCGCGGCTCAAACTGACTGAGGCCAAGGACAATCATACCGAAGAAAAATCATTGCAAGAATTTTTAGAATTCTGCATTCGCTATCTCGAAGGTGCCAACGGCATGCTGCTCGATATGCCGTTTTTACCGCGCATCAAAGAGGGCGAGATTCGCGTACTCATGTTGCGCGACCAAGTGGTCAATGTGGTGCACAAAAAGCCTGCGGATACGCCGGATGCCTTCTCCGCTACCCTGTTCTCCGGCGCGCAATATCGCTACGACACGCCGGAACAATGGCCAGAATTGGTGCAGTTGATCGCACAATCGCTGCCCGTTTTGCGCCAGCGTCTGGGTGACTACGATTTGCCACTGATTTGGACGGCGGATTTCATCCTCGATACCGATGTGCAAACGGGGGCGGATCGCTATGTGCTTGGCGAAATCAACGCCTCATGTGTGGGCTTCTCAACCCATCTGGAACTGAGCGAAGCCATCGCCGACGAAGTGCTGCGCCTGCTGGATGCGGAGTCGGTCGTGAATAAGCGTTGGGCGGCATTTGCCAGTGACAATCAATGGAGCCGTGCGCAATTGGTGTAAGGCTCTGTATTAAACGACAAAAACGCCACCGATCTCGGTGGCGTTTTTATTAGTTATGAGTTTTTCATAGAGGATATTAATTTTGAGATTTGCTCAATTCCATCAAATGTAACGGTCACTATTTAATCTGACAGGCGGTATCAAATTGTCCGTTCAGGTAC
>CAZCDD010000124.1:0-4378 GCA_964497405.1 uncultured Hydromonas sp.
CTGACAGCTTGGAAAACGCTGCGATCGAAATCAAATACTTCTTCGGTTAATCCGACGAAGGATTCGTTTGCCAAGGCTCCATCATGATCGGACGATTGCGGACCGCATGATGGGCGCGCGGTAGCATTATCGCTTGGCAAACGAGATCACAAAGGCGCGGCGGCATCGCTCGCGCTTTTGCGTTTTTTAAACCTTAGGTTTTTGTGTGGTGAAAACCCTTGATTTCACCACCATTCGATGAATCACACACATGAAATGAGCACATGACGGCGCATACCAATTTACTCAACTTCGATGCTGCAGGCATGAACGAATTTTTCGCACAGATGGGCGAAAAGCCGTTTCGTGCGCGTCAAGTATTGCGCTGGATTCATCACATGGGTGCGCAGCGATTTGACCAGATGACCGATCTGGCCAAATCCTTGCGTGCGCAGTTAGAAAGCTCGTGTGCGCTGCCACTGCCGACGATTTTGAGCGATCATACCTCCAGCGACGGTACGCGCAAATGGCTGACCGATGTCGGGCAGGGTAATGCGGTGGAGACCGTGTACATCCCCGAAACCTCACGCGGTACGCTGTGTGTATCCAGTCAGGCTGGGTGTGCGGTCAACTGCCGTTTTTGCTCCACAGGTCATCAAGGCTTCAATCGCAACCTGACCACAGCAGAAATTATCAGCCAGCTGTGGTGGGCCAATCACGCACTCGGCGCGGATCCGAAAGGCAATCGTGTGATCACCAATGTGGTGATGATGGGCATGGGCGAGCCGCTGCTGAACTACAACGCATTGGTTCCTGCGCTCAATCTGATGCTCGATGACAACGCCTACGGTCTGTCACGCCGCCGCGTGACGGTCTCGACCTCGGGCGTGGTACCGATGATGGATCGACTGAAAGAGGATTGCCCAGTGGCCTTGGCCGTGTCGCTGCACGCGCCTAACGATACCCTGCGTGACGAGCTGGTGCCGTTGAACAAAAAATATCCGCTGCGTGAACTGATGGCGGCGTGTCAGCGTTATTTGGAAAAAGCGCCGCGCGATTTCATCACCTTTGAATACGTCATGCTGCGTGGCGTGAACGACAGCATCGCGCATGCGAAAGAATTGGTGCGGCTGGTGCGCGACGTGCCGTGTAAGTTTAACTTGATTCCGTTCAATCCATTCCCCGAGTCGGGGCTGCATGTCTCCTCGCGCGACCAAGTGCGCGCCTTTGGTGAAACTTTATTGCAAGCGGGCATCGTCACCACGATACGCAAAACGCGCGGCGATGATATTGATGCGGCGTGCGGGCAATTGGCGGGACAGGTGAAGGATCGCACGCGCCGTAACGAACGTGCGGCCGAGCAAAAGCTGGTATTCACACCGCGCCCGACCAACGTGATTTCGTTTGAGCAAATGCAGTCGCAGATTGATGCGCTCAATGAAGGGAGCCGCTGATGAATATCCGTACACTCTGGCTTCGATTCGTGTTGGGCGTGAGTCTGCTGAGTGTGACGGGATGGTTGACTGCTTGCGCCAGTACTGGCGTGAGCAATGCGCAGGCTCAGGCACGGGCGCACACCGAGTTGGCGGCGCGCTACTATCAGGCCGGACAAATCGCGGTCGCGGTGCAGGAGGCGCAAATTGCGCTCAATAGTGATGCGACTTATGTGCCGGGGCATACGCTGTTGGCGCTGATTTACGCGCAATTGCGGCAAAATGAGCGTGCCGATGCGCATTTTCGTCAGGCTTTGAGCCTGAGCGAATCGCAACGCTTGGCCACGACCGATTTGCGCAACAGCTATGCGTGGTATTTGTGCCAAACCGACCGTATGACGCAGGGTTTGAATGAATTATCGCAGGTGCTGCGCGATCCGCTGTACGGCAGTTTGGACAAAGCACTGGTCAATGCCAGTGTGTGCGCGGCGCGCTTGGGGCAAAATGGCATGGCAGAAACGTATATCAATGCGGCGCTGGCCATGCGGCCGGATTTTGGGCTGGCATATTTGTATCGCGGTCATCTGCTGGTCAATCAAGCGCAGTTCAAGGCTGCGCAAGCCGATTGGCAAACGGCGCAACAGCTATTGGGCGAAGCGCCGGAGACTTTGTGGTTGCTGGCTCGTATTGAGCGCCATGCTGCAACGGGGCGCAGCTTGCATACCGGCGCAGCGGAGCGTTTGCAAAAGCGCTTTCCCGTGAGTCAAGAGGCCAATTGGCTACGCGCCGCACAATGGCAATGGTTTTAACAAACTTTATTTTTTATCACACGAATTTTGAGCGTATTGGAATATGAACATGGATAACCCAACCAATTTCACCCACGATGGCGCTGAAACCGCGCTGAGCTTGGGACGATATTTAGCTAAAGCGCGTCTGAACAGCGGTTTATCGATCACCGATTTGGCGCAGCGCACCAATCGCCCTGCCCACTATTTACAAGCACTGGAAGCAGATGACTTTACACTGTTCAGCACACCGGTGGTTTTGCGCGGCATTGTGAGCCAATACGTCAAAGCCGTGGGCGCGGATCAGACGCAAGCCATGAGCCTGCTGCCGAGTCAGTTCAAGGCGGCCAGCGCTCTGGCCTCGGTGGGGCTCAAAGAAGGACAAAAACCCCTGAAGCAGCCTTCGGATATCGGGCGCTCTGGTTTACCTAAACTGGGTATTGCATTGCTGAGTGTGCTGGTATTGGCTCTGCTGGCTTACTGGATCTTTGGCGCACGCCTGTTTAAAGGTCGCGACGAAGCGCAAAAACTCACGCCGCCGAATCAAGTACAGGTCACCAATCCACCAGCGCCTACCCCAGCACCTGCGGTCGAAAATGCACCTGCGACCAATGCCGTCACGCCTGCTGCCGCAGATGCCAACGCCACCCCAGCGACCCCGCCGACAACCCCCGCAACGGACGGCTTGAACCTCAAATTCCGTGGGCCGGTCTGGGTCGAAATCAAAGATGCACAAGGCAAAGTACTGCTCACCGGCATTCAGCCAGCCGATAGTGAACAAACTGTTACAGGTACTGCACCGTTGTCGGTCAAATTAGGCGATGGTACCAAAGTCGATATGAACTGGAAAGGTCAGCCGTATGACCTCGCACCGTTGTTACAAGGCGGTAAAACCGTGGTTCGCATCAAAGATTTGCAGTAATTCAAATAACTTAGATTGAAGTGATATTGGAGTAAACATGGGAGTCTCAGTCGGCATCAGCGCACGCAATCACACGCATGGCGTCATCGTGCGCCACGGCGCGCATGAAGTCATCATTGGCGGTGGTCATCCGGTGGTCGTGCAATCCATGACCAACACCGACACGGCGGATGCATTGGCAACGGCGATACAGGTCAAAGAGCTGACCCAAGCCGGTTCCGAGCTGGTGCGCATCACCGTCAACTCGCCTGAAGCAGCGCAGGCCGTACCCTACATCCGTGCGAAACTCGATGAAATGGGTATCCATACCCCGCTGGTCGGCGACTTTCACTACAACGGCCATCGACTGTTGAGCGAATACCCCGATTGCGCGCAGGCGCTGTCCAAATACCGCATCAATCCGGGTAATGTCGGCTCAGGCTCCACCCGCGATGACAAATTCGCGCAGATGATCGAAATCGCTGCGAAATACGACAAAGCCGTACGAATTGGCGTCAACTGGGGCAGTCTGGATCAAAAAGTCCTCGCGCGCATCATGGACGAAAACCATTCCCGTGCAACGCCGTGGACCGCGCAGCAGGTCATGGTCGAAGCGCTGATTACCTCTGCGCTCGAATCGGCACAAGCCGCTGAAGCCATCGGTCTGGGCGCGGACAAAATCGTGATTTCCTGCAAAGTCTCAGCGGTGCAGGATTTGATCGCCGTGTATCAGGCGCTCGCGCAGCGTTGCGACTACGCGCTGCACCTCGGTCTGACTGAAGCAGGGATGGGTAGTAAAGGCATTGTCGCCTCCACAGCCGCCTTGTCCGTGTTGCTCCAACAAGGCATCGGCGACACCATCCGCATCTCGCTCACGCCCGAGCCGCATGGCAAGCGTGAAAAAGAAGTGATCGTCGCGCAGGAAATTTTGCAGACGATGGGCTTGCGCCAATTCACCCCAATGGTGGTGGCGTGTCCGGGCTGCGGTCGTACCACCAGCACCTTCTTCCAAGAGCTGGCCGACAGCATCCAAACCTACCTGCGCGCGCAAATGCCGATCTGGAAAGACGTTTATCCAGGCGTGGAATCCATGACCGTTGCGGTGATGGGCTGCGTGGTCAACGGGCCGGGCGAATCCAAACACGCCAATATCGGTATTTCCCTGCCGGGTACGGGCGAAACCCCAGTCGCGCCGGTGTATGTCGATGGTGAGCGCGTGAAAACGCTTAAAGGTGATGGCATCGCCACCGAGTTTCAGGCGATTGTGGAGCAGTATG
>CAZCDD010000125.1:0-4355 GCA_964497405.1 uncultured Hydromonas sp.
TACTACGCACACGAACGCGAAACCTTCGAGCGCAGCGGTTTGATCGTATCCGTCATGCCGATCACACCACCGCAGACCGATGAAGAACGTGCCAGCGTGCGCAAACGCACCGTGCGTTTTCGTACCGTTGGCGATATGACCTGTACCTCGCCAGTATTGTCCGACGCCGATACCGTGGAAAAAATCCTCGAAGAAACTGCCGAAACCACCATCACCGAGCGCGGCGCCACGCGACTGGACGACCAAACCTCGGAAGCATCGATGGAGAAAAGAAAAAAAGAAGGATACTTCTAAAAATCACTTTATAAAATATTATGAACTCGATACTAACAATTAATGCGCATCTAAAATATGTTGAGTTTCTTCTCCATGTTTTTGATAACTATGATGACTCTGTCACATTGGGACAAATTCGATCTGAATTTGTAGATAAATTTTCAACTCAGCATGTTCTACTGAATCAAAACTTTGGTGTATATCGATTATTACCACTAATGCTCATTAAAGAAGAATACAAAAGAGATAGAAAACCACTCGAAGGTATTGTTAAGCAAATCAAGCAAATTCGAGATTCCATTGCCCACAATGATTTTTCAATGGATGAGAAAGGGTATAACTTTAACGATGGAAAAAGCTCATTTTCACTCAGTTATTCAGAATTAACAGAGCTTGTTCATAAAATCGAAAATAACTTCCATAAAGGACTAGAGCAATGAATCTTACCCACAACCAAGGCCTCCTGCGCTTCATCACCGCCGGTAGCGTGGACGACGGCAAATCAACCCTGATTGGCCGATTATTGTTCGACTCGAAAAACGTATTCGTCGATCAACTGCACGCCGTATCCAAATCGAAACACAACCGCAGCTATGACAATAGCGTTGACCTCGCCCTGCTCACCGATGGGCTGGAGGCCGAGCGTGAGCAAGGCATCACCATTGACGTCGCGTATCGCTACTTCGCCACGCCACGCCGCAAATACATCATCGCCGACACGCCGGGGCACGAGCAATACACGCGCAATATGGTCACCGGCGCCTCCACTGCGCACGCCGCGATTGTCCTCGTGGATGTGGGTAAGCTCAACTTCAGCGGCAACGGCGACATCGCACTGCTGACACAAACCAAACGCCACTCCGCGCTACTCGCACTGCTCGGCGTGGCGCACATCATCGTTGCTGTCAACAAAATGGATTTGATTGACTACGATCAGGCGAAATACGAGCGCGTGGTAGCGAGCTATCAGAAACTCGCCGATCGCGTCGGTGTGAAACATTTCATCCCGATTCCACTGTCCGCACTCAAAGGGGACAATGTGGTACACGCATCCGAGCAAATGCCGTGGTATCAAGGCCAAGCATTACTGGAGCTATTGGACAATTTGAGCGTACCGGATGAATCCGTACACCCGTTGCGCTTTCCGGTGCAGCAAGTCGTGCGCCACGACGGCAGCAAAATTGACGATTTTCGCGGCTATGCCGGTCGCATCGAAGCGGGCACAGTTCAGGTCGGTGATACCGTCACCATCCAGCCACAAAACCGCACCAGCACCATCACCGGCATTCACACCTACGATGGCGCGCGCGATTCGGCCTATGCGGGGCAATCGGTCACACTGACCATTGCCGATGACATGGATATTTCTCGTGGCGATTGGATCAACAGCGGTACAAATACCGCCGACGTGGCCAAACTGCGTGGTGCCGATATGTGCTGGTTCGCCGAGGAACCGATGGCGTTGGGACGCAAATACCTCATCAAGCATGGCACGCGTACCATAGCCGCACGCGTCAACACGGTGGATTATCAGTTGGACATCCACACGCTGGATGAGCACAGCAACACGCATCACTTGGAAATGAACGGCATTGCGCGCGTGCAATTGCAATTGCAGCAGGCTTTGCCGATTGATGCCTATGCCGATATCAAAACCGGCGGTGCATTCATCATGATTGACGAGGTGAGCAATCAAACGGTGGCTGGAGGCTTGTTTGTCTGATCAGACCACACCCCACTCCATCACCTTTGTCGGCGCAGGTCCGGGCGCAGCCGATCTCATCACCCTGCGCGGTGTGAATGCACTCGCGCAGGCGCAGGTGGTGCTGTACGACGCGCTGATTGACCACGGCGTTTTAGCACATGCGCATCCCGATGCCATCCTAGTTGATGTCGGAAAACGCGGCGTCGGTGTAAACGCGTGCGAGTCAAAAAAACAAACCGAGATCAATACCGCACTGATCCAATACGGCTTGCAATACGAGCGCGTGGTACGTCTCAAAGGCGGCGATCCGGCGATTTTTGGTCGACTGGACGAAGAGATTGACGCGATTGTCTCGGTCGGGCTGTGCTACCAAATCGTCCCGGGGGTCTCCTCCGCGCTGGCCGCTGCCGCGAGCGCACAAACGGCATTGACCAAACGCGGTGTGGCGCGCAGCGTGCGCCTCCTCACCGCCGCCATTGGCCAAGATCAGCCGGACAATCTGTGGCACACACACATCGCACCGTCCGAAACCTTGGTGTTCTATATGGGCGGTCAGCGTCGCCAAGCCATCGCGCAAACCCTGCTGGAAAAAGGTTTTGCCACAGACACACCGGTGATTATGGTATTTGGTGCGAGCTGGTCGGATGAAGCCATCGTTCGGCTGAGTTTAGCTGAGCTCTCGCACAACACTCAGAATACCGAGCACAACGCACCATGTATTATTTTAGTCGGTGCAGGTTTGCGTACGGTTTAACCAGAAGCAGAATCGGTAAGCGTGCGCACGGCATACTCTGCCATCGCCTGCCGCATCCAATCGCTTTGCCCCAATGCAGGCATGATTTGAATCACCACATCAGGATGCGCCATTTGTGCGGCATCAATGATGTTGCGTAAATCCTCGGCAATGTGTTTACCCACGCCGAAAAACAGCGGCACGATGCGAATGTCGCGCACGCCTTGTTGCACCAGATCGAATACCGCGTTCTCGACAGATGGTGACATCAATTCGAGAAAGGCCAACTGCACTGCCACCGCTTGCCCCTCCTCGGTCAAACATGTGTGTACCTTGTGCGCGATATCATCAAACGGCTCACGCCATGTCGGATTACTGGAGCCATGCGCAAAAAGAATAAGTGCTTGAGTGTATGTGTGTTCTGAATTCATAAGAGGCATTGTACCCGTAAACGCAAAATCACAGTTAGTGATAAAATTCTGCTTCCATTATACCAATCAAAGCATATGAAATCGAATTACCCCACCATAGATCAATTCGTTGGCAATACCCCTTTGGTACGTCTGCAACGCATGAATGCCGATATTTTACGCGAGCGCAACAACGTCATGCTTGCAAAATTAGAAGGCAATAATCCCGCCGGTTCAGTCAAAGACCGCCCTGCGCTGTCGATGATTTTGGAAGCCGAACGCCGTGGTGATATCCAACCAGGTGATACCTTGATCGAGGCCACCAGTGGCAATACCGGCATTGCGCTGGCAATGGTGGCAGCGATGCGCGGATACAAAATGATTTTGATCATGCCGGACAATCTGAGCGTCGAGCGACGCGGTTCGATGACGGTCTATGGCGCGCAATTGATTTTGACTGAAGCCGCCAAAGGGCAAGGGATGGAATACGCGCGTGATCTCGCATTGCAGATGCAAGCGCAAGGCATCGGCAAGGTACTCAATCAGTTTGCCAACTCGGACAATCCGCTGGCGCACATCCGCAGCACGGGGCCGGAAATTTGGCGCGACACGCATGGGCAGATCACCCATTTTGTCAGTGCGATGGGAACCACCGGCACGATCACCGGCACATCAACTTTTTTAAAGTCGCAAAATCCCGCGATCGAGATTATCGGCGTGCAGCCATCGGAAGGCTCCAGCATTCCGGGTATTCGAAAGTGGCCGCTTGAATATCAGCCCGAGATTTTCGAGCCGTCGCGCGTGGACCGAGAGATACAGGTCACTCAAGCTGATGCAGAGGAAACCGCGCGGCGCTTCGCACGCGAAGAAGGCATTTTCGCCGGCATCTCCTCCGGCGGTGCGCTGTGGGCAGCGTTGGAATTAGGCAAGCAGGTGGAAAACGCCACCATCGTATTCATCGTCTGCGACCGCGGTGATCGCTATTTGTCGCAAGGGGTTTTTAATCCAACACTCTGAAATAAAATACCCGCCAATCAAACAATTCGGCGGGTATTTTTTATGACCTACAGCAATTACGCACGACGCTCGTACCAATCCTTACTGCGATTGACCCAGCGCACCACCAGCAGCATCACCGGTACTTCGACCAGAACGCCCACCACGGTGGCCAAAGCCGCGCCGGATTTAAAACCAAACAAGCTGATTGCCGCCGCCACCGCCAATTCAAAGA
>CAZCDD010000126.1:0-4223 GCA_964497405.1 uncultured Hydromonas sp.
CATGATTTCCGCCTGTATGCACAAAAGGATTTTGTCGGTACCGATGTCGGCAGCACCAACCCTGACCCTTGGCCGGACGACATCACCGGTGCGGGCGTACACTGGCTCGATCACTGCCTGCTGATGTGTGAATTCAATCCAGCCGAAGGCGTGAATAAAGTCGCAGAAACCACCGAGTTTATGAAAAACTGTCTGGACTTTTATCTGGTCGAGCAAATCACCGTTGGGCCGGAAGGCGCATTCCAACTGGCGACGTGGATGAGCCGCACCAATACGCCGCACGACATTGCATTCGTTGGCGGGCCAAAAATGGGCATGCACCACATTTCATTCTTCCTCGACTCATGGAACGACGTGCTCAAAGCGGCCGACGTGATGGCGAAAAACAAGGTGAAAATCGACGTGGCGCCGACTCGCCACGGCATTACCCGCGGCGAAACCATTTATTTCTTTGACCCATCGGGCAATCGCAATGAAACCTTCGCGGGCTTGGGCTATTTGGCACAACCAGATCGTCCGGTGACCACTTGGACGGAGGATGATTTGGCATCCGGTATTTTCTACCATACCGGCGTATTGGTGCCATCGTTCACCGAGGTGTACACCTAATTTTTGAGTCGAGATTGAGCGAAAAAGGAGCAGATATGCAAGTGTCACAACAGGTGGCTTGCATCACACCCGAGGCGGTTCACGCCGCTTTGGGTGCGGCACTCAAGCAAGCGCAGGCACTGGACGCTGTGGTCAATATTGCGGTGGTGGATAACGCCGGCAATCTCGCCGGATTCATTCGCCAAGTCGGTGCTTTTTTACACTCGATCGACATTGCGATCGATAAGGCCTACACCGCAGCAAGCTTTGGTTTGCCGACGGATCAATGGCACGACGCGCTGCAAAGTCATTCCGCCGCTGTGCGCGAAGGCATCGTGCGCCGAGCGCGGTTTGTCGGCTTTGGTGGTGGCGTGCCGATCGTGGTGGATGGACAACGCATCGGTGGTATTGGCGTATCGGGCGGCTCGGAGGAGCAAGACGGCGCGATTGCGCAGGCGGGTTTGGATGCGATTTTGGCGCTGTCGGTGGCTGCGTGAGCGCACCGCGTTAACGATCCACCGTGCGATCCGACCGTGCGTGGCAGATTTAATTGTTTAATTGGGAAAACGAATCATGAAAGAAATTTTGAACTTTATCAACGGGCAATACGTCGCCACGCAAAAAACCTTTGAAAAGCGTTCACCGCTGAACAATCAAGTCATCGCGCAGGTACACGAAGCGGGCAAAGCGGAAGTGGACGCAGCCGTGGCGGCAGCGAAAGCCGCGCTGGATGGCGAATGGGGGCGCTTGACCGTGCCGGAGCGTACCGAGCGTCTGATGAAGTTGGCCGATGGCATCAACCGCCGCTTTGATGAGTTCCTCGCAGCAGAATGTGCCGATACCGGCAAACCGATGAGCTTGGCCAGCCACATCGACATTCCGCGCGGCGCAGCGAACTTTAAAGTATTTGCCGATGTGGTGAAAAACGTCGCTACCGAATTTTTTGAAACCCCAACACCCGATGGTAAAACCGCAATCAACTACGGCTACCGCAGTCCGGTTGGCGTGGTCGGTGTGATTTGCCCGTGGAATTTGCCTTTGTTGTTGATGACGTGGAAAGTTGCACCGGCTTTGGCCTGCGGCAATACCGTGGTGGTCAAGCCGTCTGAAGAAACGCCGCAAACCGCCGCACTGCTCGGCGAAGTGATGAACGAAGCGGGCATTCCAGCAGGTGTGTATAACGTCGTGCATGGCTTCGGCCCGAATTCGGCCGGTGAGTTCGTCACCACACATCCCGATGTGGATGCGATCACCTTCACCGGTGAGACGCGCACGGGCGAAGTCATCATGAAGGCGGCCGCCAAAGGCGCGCGTCCGGTGAGCTTGGAAATGGGTGGTAAAAACGCCGCGATCGTATTTGCCGATTGTGATTTTGAGGCCGCGATTGAGGGCACGATGCGCTCGGCCTTTGCCAACTGCGGTCAGGTGTGCTTAGGTACCGAGCGCGTGTATGTGGAGCGTCCCTTGTTTGACAAATTCGTCGCGGCGATGAAAAAAGGCGCGGAGAACTTGGTCTTGAGCGTGCCGGACGATGCAACCACCAATATGGGACCGTTGATCAGCAAAGAGCACCAGCGCAAAGTGCTGTCCTACTACGAATTGGCCAAGGAAGAAGGCGCGACCATCGTCACCGGCGGCGGCGTGCCAGAGATGAAGGGTGATTTGAACGATGGTTGCTGGGTGCAACCGACGATTTGGACGGGCTTGCCAGAAACCGCACGCGTGATCAAAGAGGAAGTGTTTGGCCCCTGCTGCCACATCGCGCCATTTGACACTGAAGAAGAGGTTTTACAAAAAGCCAATGACAATGAATATGGTTTGGCGACCGCCGTGTGGACCCGCGACATCAGCCGTGGCCATCGTGTCGCGCAACGCATGAAAGTCGGTCTGGCGTGGGTCAATAGCTGGTTTCTGCGTGATCTGCGCACGCCATTTGGTGGTGCAAAACACTCCGGTATTGGCCGCGAAGGTGGCGTACACTCGCTTGAGTTCTACACCGAATTGAAAAATGTGTGCGTGAAACTGTAATGACGTTTGAGGAATAAAAAAATGGACAAACGAACGATTAATCAATTGGGCAAAGCGCTCGATCAAGCGCTGACCAGTGTCACGCCGATTGCACCATTGAGCGAAAAATACCCCGACATGACCATCGAGGATGCCTATCAGGTGCAGGTGGCGATGCTCTCGCATCGGCTGAATCGCGGCGCGCGGGTGATCGGCAAAAAGATCGGTGTGACCAGCCAAGCGGTGATGAGTATGCTCAACGTCTATCAACCGGATTTCGGCTATCTGCTGGACGATATGGTGTTTGCCGAAGGTGCGGCGATTCCAACGGACAAAATGATTGCGCCGCGTGCTGAGGGTGAAATCGCCTTTGTCTTAAAAAAAGATTTGATCGGCCCCGGTGTGACCAACGCCGATGTGTTGGCGGCGACCGAAGGCGTGATGGCGTGTTTTGAAATCGTCGATTCGCGCATCAAAGACTGGAAAATCAAAATTCAGGATACCGTGTCGGACAACGCCTCTTGCGGCGCATTCGTGCTCGGTAACGAATTGGTCTGCCCATCCCAAGTGGATTTAATCAACTGCGGCATGGTGCTGGAGAAAAACGGCGAGATCGTCGCTACCGGCGCGGGTGCAGCGGCACTCGGCTCGCCGGTGAATGCGGTGGCGTGGTTGGCCAACACCCTCGGTCGCCTTGGCATTCCGCTCAAAGCAGGCGAAGTGATTTTGTCCGGCAGCTTGGCACCGTTGATTCCGGTGGTGGCGGGTGATTACCTGCGCATGAGTATCAATGGCGTGGGTACTTGCGCAGTGCGCTTCGGATAATAGCGATGTCCAAAGGCCTCATGGTGTTGCATTGCTTGCCGTACTGATGTTGGTACTTGCGCTGTGCACTTTGGCTAATAGATTGAAGGAAAGAATATGAGCAAAATCAAATGCGCCCTGATCGGGCCGGGTAATATCGGCACGGATTTGCTGGCGAAACTCAAACGCAGCGAGGTGCTGGAGCCGGTGTGGATGGTCGGGATTGACCCCGAGTCGGATGGTTTGAAACGCGCCAAGGAAATGGGTCTGAATACCACCGCCGACGGCGTGGATGGTCTGCTGCCGTATGTACAGCGTGATGGCGTACAAATCGCTTTTGACGCAACTTCTGCGTATGTGCATGCAGAAAATTCGCGCAAACTGAATGAATTGGGCGTGGTCATGATTGACCTCACGCCTGCGGCGATAGGCCCGTACTGTGTGCCCCCCGTGAATCTGTCCGAGCACATCGGCAAACAGGAAATGAATGTCAACATGGTCACCTGCGGCGGTCAGGCGACGATTCCGATGGTCGCGGCGGTGTCGCGCGTACAGCCGGTGAGCTACGGCGAGATCGTCGCCACGGTGTCCTCACGCAGCGTCGGCCCAGGCACACGCAAAAACATTGACGAATTTACCCGAACCACAGCAGGCGCCGTAGAAAAAATCGGCGGCGCGAAAAAAGGCAAAGCCATCATCGTCATCAATCCGGCCGACCCACCGCTGATTATGCGCGACACCGTGCATTGTTTGGTCGAAGGCGAGCCGAAAGAAGCGGAAATCACCGCCTCGGTACACGCCATGATTGCCGAAGTACAAAAATA
>CAZCDD010000127.1:0-4210 GCA_964497405.1 uncultured Hydromonas sp.
AGCGCGGTACTGAGTTCCACCCAGGCGAAGGCGTTGGTATGGGTAAAGACCACACCTTGTTCGCTTTGGTTGAAGGTAAAGTACAATTTGCCGTTAAAGGTGCACAAAAGCGCCGTGTGGTTAGCATCGTAGCGTAATCGTTTGCTTCCCCCGTATTTTCGGGCTTTGCGGGCGTTTGCTCGCAAACCGATTAAAAACTCCATGAGTCAATTCATGGAGTTTTTTTGTTTTTGATCAAATTTTTGTTTGTATTTTGGGTGAAATCAGATCTACAATGGGATAGTTGGTGTTTAATCGTTTACATATCTACCTAACCAAAGAGGTTTATCATGCTCACTCAGTCCCAACAAGTTGATCTAACGCTACAACATATTCACAATCAAGTCTTAGCATCGCACTCTGCCAAAGAGCGTGCGGTGATTGAGCAATCGGAGGATTGGCAGCAGTTCAGCCAGCGCTTGAAAACGCATTTTCCGACCCTGATGTGGGAGCTCAATCATATTTATGGCACGAACGAAGCGGTTCTGCCCATGTTGGATCAATTGATGCGCATGGCATGGGAAAGTTACTCTTCGCGAGCCACTCCGCTGAAAAAACAGGATGCTGCGCGCGAAGCGAATCCCGATTGGTTCATGTCGAATAAAATGGTCGGCGGTGTGTGCTACGTGGATCTTTTTGCGGGTAATTTGCGTGGCATTATCGACTCGATTCCGTATTTCAAAGAGCTCGGTTTGACTTATCTGCATCTCATGCCATTGTTCAAATGTCCGGATGGCAAGAGCGATGGCGGTTACGCCGTCAGCAGCTACCGTGAAGTGAATCCGGCGCTCGGTACGATTGACGATTTACGCGACGTGGCCAAAGCTTTGCGCGAAGCCGGCATCACGATGGTGGTTGATTTTATTTTCAATCACACCTCGAACGAACATGACTGGGCCAAAGCCTGCGCCGGTGGCGATCCGATGTTCGATAACTTTTACTACATTTTCCCTGATCGCTGGATGCCAGATCAATACGATCGCACCGTGCGGGAAATCTTCCCTGACCAACATCCGGGCGCGTTCTCACAATTACAGGATGGTCGCTGGGTGTGGACGACGTTCAATTCATTCCAATGGGATTTGAATTACAGCAATCCTTGGGTATTCCGCGCGATGGCGGGCGAAATGATGTTCATTGCCAATCTGGGCGTGGATATTCTGCGCATGGATGCCGTCGCGTTTATCTGGAAACAAATGGGTACGGACTGCGAAAACTTGCCACAGGCGCATGCGTTGATCCGCGCATTTAACTCGGTTATGCGCATTGCCGCGCCGAGCGTGCTGTTCAAATCCGAAGCCATTGTGCATCCGGATAAGGTGGTGCAGTACATCTCACAAAACGAATGCCAGTTATCTTACAACCCATTGCAAATGGCCTTGCTGTGGAACTCATTGGCCACGCGCGAAGTCAATTTGCTGCAACAGGCGCTGACCTTCCGTCATAATCTGCCGGATCATACCGCATGGGTGAACTATGTGCGCTGTCACGATGACATCGGTTGGACCTTTGCCGATGAGGACGCGGCGTATTTCGGTATCAATGGGTTCCAACATCGTCAATTCCTCAATCGCTACTACGTCAATCGCTATGAAGGTAGCTTTGCACGCGGCGTGCCGTTCCAAGACAATCCGAATACCGGCGACTGCCGTATCAGCGGGATGTGTGCTTCATTGGTAGGGCTGGAGCAGGGTGATCCTCATGCTGTGGCGCGCGTTTTGCTGATGCACAGTGTGATTTTGAGCAGCGGCGGTTTGCCATTGTTCTACCTCGGTGATGAAGTCGGCACGATGAACGACTTCAGCTATCAACACGATCCGAATAAGAATGATGACAGCCGCTGGGTTCATCGTCCACCGCGTGACGCAGCACGCTACGCGCAACGCAATGATCTGAGCACCAGCGCAGGACAGATTTACCAAGGTTTGCAGCATCTGATTCAGGTGCGTAAAGACAACGAAACGCTGGGTGGCGCACGTCTGACCATTTTTGACTGCAAAAATCCACATGTTTTGGGTTATCTGCGAAATAACGCCGTATTGGTCTTGGCCAATTTCAGCGAGTATGATGAGCCGATTTCTGCCATGGTACTCTCTGGCGTGCCAGCGCACGTGCGGGATTTGATTTCAGGGCAGGATTATGACTTGTCAGCTGGTTTGGTGCTCAAGCCTTACCAAGTGCTGTGGCTGAATATCCAAGCTCAGTAAACCCATTATCGACATCGATGACACACGCGCCGAGTATCACTCCGGCGCGTGTTGTATAGTGCGGTGAATGCGAAACAGCTTCATGGTCGCGATGAAAAACCCCAGCATGGCAAACGCAATCGACATATAGCCTATGCCAACGCCCAAATGCTCACTCACATAACCAATGATCAATCCGGCCAACTGCGCACCGATAATGATGGAAAACATCAAAAGTGCTGAAAATTTCGCCGTATCGTGTGGTGCAAAATCGATCAGATGATTGAGCAAAATCGGGAACACCACACCGATGCCGACACCGGCGAAAAAATTCACCAATGTAAAATACGGCAATGCTGCCGACATCGGTAAAAATGCCAGCAACACAAACGCCACGCAGCCAATCACCCCGAGCCGCACCATACGCTGCTCGATCGTCAATTCGCTGTGCACGAACGCCTGCCAGCCACGCACCAGCACCATGCCCAGCGTAAAGCCAACCAAGCCGAAGCGTGCCTGATCCAGCGCAATCTCACGTCCGGCGTGCGCATAGTTCACAAACCAATAACTGTGTCCCCACTCCACATAACCGATCAAAATCGCCGCAATCCATGCCCAGATCGCCCACGGTGCGACCATCAATTGCCCATAGCTGTGCGCCTTTGGCTGTGGTTCATCGGTTCGCGCCACATCATTGCTCGGGCGCGTGAAGCCAGACAGTTGCTCCACAGCCGCTCGAATGCTGGGGCGGCTGTATGCCACGATGAGCAGCAGTACCAAAGCGGCAAACATCCCATACGGCACGCGCCAGCTCGGATATGCACGCAGCAGCACGATCACCCAAATCGGCGCAATGCTCGCCCCTATGCTCCAACCCACATCCAGCAAAGCCAGCACTCGCGCGCGAATGCTACTCACCAAGTTTAATTGCCCGATCAGCGTGTGTGACAGCGTGAACAAACCAATTACCATCACCTCATACAAAATAAATCCCGCGACCAGCATCTCATAGCGCGTGCTGGCGACCATGACACCGATGGCGCACATCATGCCGAACAGATAAAACAAAATCAGCGAACGCGGGCGAAAGCGATACACCATATCGCCGCCTAAAAACGCACCGACGGCGCTACCGGCATTCCCCCAAAAAATCAGCCAGCCGATTTGCTTCGGTGACAGAATCAAATCATTGGAAACTTCTGTGGTCAGGCTGCCCAACAGATTGCCAAAAAGACCGCCACACAGCACGCTTAGAGCGATGAGCCATGCCAAAGGCGGAGTTTGGCGGACGAAATCACGAGTTTTCATAAAAATCCAGACAAATCAAGGCGCTATTTTAAATCTTTTGCGCCCATCACGCCGCAAAGTTTGGGGGAAAAAGCGCGCATCGCTTATAATGTCGGACAATATGAAAATCGCGCCACATCGTTGGCGCAAGGAAAGAACATGAAATTTATAGACGAAGCAAAAATCGAAGTCATCGCCGGTAATGGTGGCAACGGCGTGGCGAGCTTTCGCCGCGAAAAACACAAACCAAACGGCGGGCCGGACGGTGGTGACGGCGGGCGTGGCGGCAGCGTGTACGCGATTGCGGATGAAAATCTCAACACCTTGATTGACTACCGTTACACCAAAAAACATCTCGCGCAAAATGGCGAGCGTGGCCAGTCCAGTGACTGCTACGGCAAAGGCGGCGAAGACATCACGCTGAAAATGCCGGTCGGCACCATGATTTTTGATGCGGAAACAGGCGATTTACTGCACGATCTGGCGCAAACAGGGCAAATCGTGCTGCTCGCCAAGGGCGGCGAAGGCGGATTGGGCAATATCCATTTCAAATCCTCGACCAACCGTACCCCACGCCAATGCACGCCGGGCACCGAGGGCGAACGATTTGCTTTGCGCTTGGAGCTCAAAGTATTGGCCGACGTTGGCCTGCTCGGTATGCCGAATGCTGGTAAATCCACGTTGATTTCCGCGGTATC
>CAZCDD010000128.1:0-4154 GCA_964497405.1 uncultured Hydromonas sp.
GCTGTCTTTAACGGTGTAGTTGATCGGCGTTGGATCGCCTTTGAAGTTCGCTTCTGGCGTGAAGGTGATCGCACCCGTGGTCGGATTGACCGTCCAAGTGCCTTCGCCCGCCACCACCAGGGTTTTACCACCGTTGGTGCCGCCCACAATTTGTACCGTGCTCGGATCGAGGTTGCTGTTGGCATCGCTGTCGTTTTTAACCACGTCCACCACCACTGGGTTGCCCAAAGTGCCGCTGGCGGTGTCATCGGTCGCCACAGGTGAATTGTTAATTGGCTTGGGATCATCACTCCCGCCACCGCCTGCACCCGCTGCTGCACCCACTACAGCCAATCCTCCCAACAAGAATGGCAGCCATGCTGCTTGCTCATGCAGTTCACCTAAACTTTGGTAGGTGCTGGCACCATCAGCGACATTCCATGACAACAGATCAACCGTGCCTTCTTGCGGCAAGTAGGTGTAATACACGCCATCCTCAGCGATACCAATGAGTTTGGCTTTGCTTTCACCGTAGTAGTTTTCAATAATAATATCAGCGGGTTGCTCTTTGTCAGAGGCATGACCTTCGGCATTCAGGAGAATCAGTAAATCATTGCCCTTGCGTTTGAATAGAAGCTGATCCGGCGCAACATTTTTGACCGTATCGCGCAGCTCATAGCGCACGCCCGATTGCGCTTTGATTATGGTTGGTTGACCGGCTTTTCCTGCTCCGACTTTAACAACAACGGTGCTGTCTTCAGTTGTTTTGGCATTTTTGGTGATGATTTGGATATCGTTGATCATTTTGCTGTTCCTCTTTGAAGGGTCACACCACTTTATCTCTGTGGCTTATGTGCGATTTATTAGGGATGAGGGTTTTTATTCTCGGGTTACTCGGCGACACCCAGCAGTTCGATGCTAACGCGTCGATCCACTTGCAAGCATTGCACCAACTGAGCTGAGAACGCGCCTGTACAGCCGCTGCTGATGGGATCGCGTTTGCCTTTGCCTTCGGTGATGGTCGGAATACTCAAACCTTTTTGTTTCATATAGTTTGCAACGGCTGTCGCGCGATTTTGTGACAGACGCTGGTTGTACGCCTCGCCACCCAAGCGATCGGTATAACCGGTAATGCGAATTTGCTCAATTTTGATGCCCATGCTCAAAATATCTTGAACCAGTTTATCCACACGAGCGCGACCGGCCGGAAGCATCTCAGTCGAGTCAAATGGAAACAGCGCATCCGCCGCCAAATTGATTTGTTTGAGTACTTTTAATTGCTGTTGACACACTGGCTGATGGCGATTGATGATGTGGCTTTCACTGAGTCCTTGACGCAAATTGCGCATTTCTTCTTCGCTCAAGGAACGCATGACAAAGTCGGTATCTTTTCCTTCTGAAATCTGTATATAGCTTGTCGCGCCGGGCGCTACGTTGAATGATTGCACAGCTCCGCGCTTTTCCAACCCTGTGCGGGTATCTATGCGAATATGTTGCGCCCCTGGGCAAACCAAGGTTTCAGAATAACGTTCTGGCGACAAAGAGCCAACTTCGCGCTCATTGATAAAAATAGTGGGAATATTTGCGCTGGTTGCTTGTTTGCGAATAAAAACAATGTGCCCAATATCATTGGATGCCCGCGCTGGTAACGTAATTTTGGTTTCATTCAAATACCCATCCGTAGTTTTGACTCTCGTCAAACCATCGCTGCCTGTACCACAAGCGGATAAAAGGATGGACACAAAATACACCCCGCCCAACAACCTATTTTTGATAATCATGTACATACCCCTAGAAAATAGCTTATTAATAAGTATATATTATACTTTAATATTTCTGTGCGCGCTGGCAGCTAAAACCAATCAACGCTATTTAAACGATTACAAACACCAAATAAATTTCTTTAAAAATCATTAAGTTGTCAAAAAATTACAAAAGCAATAACCTTATTTTTATGTAATACATTGTATGCAATGCACACAAAGAAAAACAACTCCTTTTAATCTCACACCACGCACTCACAATTTTGCAATGAAAAACCCGAGCATTCAGCTCGGGTTATGTAAAGGGGGCTTAAGGTCGTTTAATTATTGACCACAACGGGCATGGCGGTCACTGGCGCATTACCCAATCGTTGCATCGAACGACGCGTGCTATTCGCAGGCGCTGAAGTCATGACCACTTTACCTTTTTTAGCGGGTGCTTGAGTGCGGATTTTGACATTCATGTTGGCTGGCCCCATATCAAAACCTCCGCCATTGTACACTTGGTAGTATTGCATGACCTTGCGCACATAATTTTGCGTTTCCGCGTAGGGTGGAATACGGCGATTGTATTTATACACCGCGCCTTCACCCGCATTGTATGCGGCGATAATCAAATCCGGACGCCCCTGAAACATACGCGACAGATCGCGCAAATAGCGCACACCCGCGTAAATATTGCGCTCGGGGTTCATCAATTGATCAGCCGAAACACCATAACGCGCCGCAGTAGGCGGAATCACCTGCATCAAACCCATGGCGTTTTTCGGCGAAATGGCCGTCGAATTAAACCCAGACTCGGCCGCCATTACCGCTTTAACCAAATTAACATCCACGCCGTGTGTATTGGCGTGTTTGCGGATGGTGGCTTCAAACCGCGCCAAGTTGGTGCTGCTGAGCAAACGACGCTGCACCGCTGCCGGAGCAGATCCACCACCGTATTGATACAAGCCCAGACTGCCCAGATTGCTATCTGGCATACCAACGGCCAATTTAATGTCGTTATCCATCACTGGGCCGGCATTGGCAAACAGTTGGTAGCGATCATCGAGTTTTTGCAATGAGTAATGCGGTATGCCCATGTCATCCACATATACATACAGCCCGCCCAAAACCCCAACTTCGCTCTCTTGCGCTTTATTGGCTTTGGCCTGCTCTTTGGTATTTTGTTTGCTTTGTTTGTTTGCGGACGCTTTTTTGCTACTTTTGCTCGCTGACTCAGTGGCCGCAACAACCGGCGCGATCCAGTCCGAGCGCGGATTCAAGACAATCACGTCATTGGCATTTTGGGTGTTTTTTGCATTACTCAACGATGGCGCAGGCGTGGCCATTTTTTCGGCAGCGCTGCTCGACATCGCAGGTGGCGTGATCAATTCATCGCGTGCCACTTCGTCCGCATGTACGCTTTGCGCCAAAGCGAAAACGGACGAACAAGCGAAGGTGAACACCGACCCGCGTAATTTTGATTTTAAAATCATCATGCTCTATTTCATTCAACAAGACACCCCGACAGCCTACCGCTGGATCATGGAAACAATACGGGCGCATCTCAAAAAATCAGGTAATTGTTGTATTTTACATTAAAAACAAATACTTAATGCCGGAACCTACTTTTTTGTTGACATCCTATTCGGAAGCGCTTCCAAAATCAATCGTTGGTTATATATCTGCCTCGGCCAAATTACCCTTCTCTTCGAGCCACGCACGGCGTGCGGCGGCTTCGGATTTACCCATCAGCATGTGCATCATGGTTTTGCTATCGCCACCATCAACCACCTGCGCCAGACGGCGCGTATCGGGATTCATGGTGGTTTCCCAAAGCTGTTCGGCGTTCATTTCGCCCAGACCTTTGAAGCGCGACACTTGCCAAGAGGCCTCTTTTAATCCGTCATGGCGCAATTTTTCCTGAATGCTATTGAGCTCATCCACGTCCAGACAATACACTTTCTGCGCTTGCTTTTTACCCCGCGCCGGTACGTCCACGCGGAACAGCGGCGGGCGCGCGATGTGCACATGCCCTGCGTCGATGAGTTTCGGAAAGTGTTTGAAAAACAGAGTCAGCAGCAGCACCTGTATGTGCGAGCCGTCCACGTCCGCATCGGACAAGATGCAAATTTTGCCATAGCGCAAACCGGACAAATCCGGCGTGTCGTTGATCCCGTGTGGATCTACGCCGATGGCGACCGCGATGTCATGCACCTCGTTATTAGCAAACAAGCGGTCTTTGTCCACTTCCCAAGTGTTCAACACTTTACCGCGCAACGGCAAAATCGCTTGGAACTCTTTGTCGCGCCCCATTTTCGCCGAACCGCCCGCCGAGTCACCCTCGACCAAGAACAATTCATTCAGTTTAATATCATCCGATTCGCAATCGGTCAATTTACCCGGCAAAACCGCCACGCCGGAGCTTTT
>CAZCDD010000129.1:0-1259 GCA_964497405.1 uncultured Hydromonas sp.
ATGGATTATTTAGTTATTTTTTCAGCTTAATTATCCCAATTTATAAAATAAAAAAATATCATTTATTTATATTTACAAATAAAAAGCAATATCTATAGTTTTAACCTTCAACAACAGATATTGCTTTTTTATGTATATATTATTTTATTTTTATCAGCTATCATCATTTTTCAAAAATGGCACTTAATTCGACTTCCAAAGCTTTAGCAATCTTCATAAGTGTAGATATTGGCAAACCTTTTTTATAAACACCACGTTCTATTCTTGATAAATATGAGGCACTAATTGACGCTCTAAACGCCAATTCTTCTTGTGTGTATTTCTTCATCTTTCGAAAATACATTATCTTAGCTCCAATTTGTCTATATTCAGATTCAAACACAAAAATATTACCCCTCTCATACATACTAATAAAATTATCTCATTATCTAAGATATTTACAATTCATATTCATACCAATAATCACCTTATTAGTATTAGTTATGCCTTAATATGTAAGTTTTTCATAAAGATTGTACCTATATTCATATTTATTAAGTTAATATAAGTACAATCCCTATGATAAATATTTTCTATTTATGGAAGGTCTATATTTCTATTTGTGATATCCACTCTCAAACTATCGCCATGAAGAATTACTAAATTAGCTAAATTAACATTTTGCATTTCATACAAATACTCATCGTATTTTCCTTTGTTATTTCCATAATAAGTCATAATTCCCAAAGGAGATAAAACACCATCTTTTTCTTCACTATAGATTTCTATAGGAATAGTATGTGTAGAACCACTCCAGTATCCAGCCTTTTTATCTTTGCTATTTACATTATCATATTCTACACTCATATTAAAATAGAGCGCTCTATCCGTATTAGCATACTTTTTAGGATTTAATAACTCTTTGTTAAAAGGAATAGTAGCTATCATATCATCTTTTTTATCATAAATGATAAATCTCAATCCCTTTCCTGTCATCAAACCAAAGAAACCATTATCATCAATTGTTGATACAGCACTGACTTTATAATTAGTATTTTTATTTTTTAATATATCATTAGCTTTTTTTAGATTTTCCTCATCTTGCTTTTGCTGTTGATACGTATCGTCAGTAGCTTTTGCCGTTTCCACCAATGTATTAGTATTTGTATTTACTTGTGTATCTTTTTCATGTTTTTGATAGAGAAAATATCCCAGACCACTGCCTACAATGATAACAACTACAATTGCAATAGCTATTATTATTTTCATTTTATTATTAT
>CAZCDD010000129.1:1359-4104 GCA_964497405.1 uncultured Hydromonas sp.
TATTTACATTTGGTTGTATCTGTGGACTTGTTGATACTCCTAAATTAGTACCACATTTAGGGCAAAATTTTTCACCATCATTAACTGGGGCACCACATTTAAAACAAAATTTACTCATTTTATTTACCTCTCATCAAAATGGATCTGCTCCATAATTATTAGCACCCACATCGCCTCTAATACATAACAATTTAATGCTAAAATAAAGATTTACAAATGGTACCATAAAAATCAATATCCACCAGCCTGATTTATTAAAATCATGAAATCTTCTAATGTTTAAAGATATACCCGCTACAGTTCCCACTAATTGCACTATTAAAGTTAACATCATGCCAAAATCGGACATTATACCAAAAATATCTGTTGTCGCTGCATAGATGATAAAATAAAGTACCATTACTACAACTGCAATTATCAAACTGCGTGTTATATAAAATTTTCTATTTATTCTACCTTCAAAACAAAAATATTCATTTTTTATTTTATTTAAAATACCATCAGCACTATTATTATTTACATTAAAATTTGTATTCATATTTTGCTGATATGGCTGATTTACTGGCTGTATTGGTTGATTATTATTTACTACATTAGTATTCATATTATTGACCATTGGTGTCTGATAAAATGCTGGTGTTTTTTCACCACATTTAGGGCAAAATTTATCTGCACTAGTTAAAGCATTTCCACATTTTTGACAAATAATATTATTTGCTACTTGTACATTTTGTTTTTCTAATTTATTGCCACAACTTGGACAAAAAAGCACGTTATCATCAAATTGTTTTTGACATTGTCTACAAATATTCATATCTATTCCTCATTTCTGTACGTTTCAATTTTAAATTTACTTTGCATGATATTGAGTTAATATCTTCTTCATTACAGCGATAGCATCAGAATCACGCATATTGTCGCCATTTATCTCAATTGTCCAAAGCTGAAATCTTGTATCATTTAAAATGACAAATTGGACTTTAGCTTTTGCTGGTTTATCCTGCCAACGACATGTACCTGTGAACTCTACAACTTTTGAATTATCTGTAGCCACAAAATACTCCCATTTACCATCGCTGAAAAATTGGTCAAAAGCCTTACCGATTTTTACATTAGGAACAATTTCCATTGTACCCTCTTTGACTAAAGTTACATGTTTATCTTCTAATAAACTACAACCAGAAAACATCACACTAGATAAAGTAAGTAACACTATGAATACCATTAAATATCTCTGTTTTAATCTATGCATAAAAACCGCTCCTCATTTTACTATCAACAACTATTACTCAGTACGTATTTTCTAAAGGGTCATTACCATATTGATTAGCACCTTTTGTACCTGGCATCAAAAATAAATATAAATACAGAAAAGGTGTTATCGCTGGTATAAGTGATAATAAAGCAAAATATCCCGATTTATCCAAATCATGAAATCTTCTCATATCCAGCATAAAATCAGCTACTATACATAAACATAAAAGTATAAAGCTCAATAACATCAAGATTAAACTAAAATCATCTGACCTAGTGTCTAATTCATCAATCAGCACAAAAAGTATACATTCTATAACTACTAAAACTAAACTACGTATAAAATAGATTTTGCGATTTAATCTTCCTGTATAAGAAAAATAATCTCGCTTTATCATTTGTATAAAATCTGAATTCATCAGTTTATCTATATCATCTTGTTTTTTATTATTCCCAGAAATATTAGTTTGTATTTTAGCTCCACATTTAGGGCAAAATTTTAAATTAGTATTTCCGTTTAAATTTTGACCACATTTGGGACAATATAAATTTTGCATAATGCTCACCTCTCATTTTGACGATTAATAATCAAAAGAAGCTATCTTCATCCTCATCATCAAAATTGCCAAAAGAGTCTTCTTCTGTGTATTCTTCTTCTTCATAATCTGCCGATGTGTCTTCACTATTTGATGTATCATCTTGAGTATTAGTTTCATCATAAGCTTGAATACTATCTACAGGATTTTCTTGTAGCATTTCTTCACTACTTTGCATTTCACTATTATTTTGCATATTATCAGGAATAATATTTTCATCATAAGCTTGGATATTATCCACTACATTACTATTCATGATTTCAGGTGCTACCACATTATTCATATCTGGCACTACTTGCTCACTATAAGCTTGAATATTATCCACTGGATTTGCATACATTGGGTCGATATAATCTTGAACTGGCTGAGTTACTTCATTTGGGATGTATTCTGTTGGTGCTGGTTGTTCTGTACTAGATGAAGAACTATGATGACCACCAGAAGCTTCCGCTGTTGCATTATGATAAAGAGAACTAGCCATCGCCCCTACAGCAGCAGCTGCTGCATATTTACCAAAAGTTTTTAAACCACTTTCTTGATTGTTTTGGTTATTATTCATATTATTAGGCATTTGTTGATTAGCCATTGCTTGATTGTTTGGCATATTATTCGCTCTATTATTAAAATTATTTGCCATCATATTACCATTTAATCCATTTGCGAAATTATTACTATAATTTGCATTTTGCATTGGCTGAGTATAATTCATTCCATTTGTATGTTCTGCTATATACATACTATTTTGTTTTAACATATCAATATTTTGATAAAGATGTGCAATCATCAAATAAATAGAAGCTTCTTTTACTCCCATATTCACTGCTTTTTGCAAATAATTTATAGCTTGCGCATAATTTGGCAATGGCATATTCATTTGCAAATAATTTTTACCTAT
>CAZCDD010000130.1:0-4071 GCA_964497405.1 uncultured Hydromonas sp.
CTGTATTTTTTAGATCGCGGTATTGGCCGCCGGATTGATGTCGCGCAGCAATGCAGGCAGCAGTTTCGGCGTGGCCGCAACGATGTCGCCATTCATATAGTCGCCTTCGCCGTTCATGTCGGTGATCAGACCGCCGGCTTCTTTGATCAGTAATGTGCCCGCTGCCAAGTCCCATTCTTTCAGGCCGGCGCCGACAAATCCATCCAGATAGCCTGCGGCGACGTAGGCCAAATCCAATGCCGCCGAGCCGGATTGGCGATAACCGGCGCTGTCAAAGCGCAAACGGATTTGCAGATCCACCAGATCGGCGCGGTTGCGCAACACACGCGATGGTATCGCGCTGCCCATCAGGGATTCGGCCAGACGCACGCGCGAGGACACGCGAATGCGGCGGTTGTTCAAAAACGCGCCGGAACCGCGTGAGGCGGTGAAAATGTCGTTGGTGGCGGGGTTGTAGATAACGGCGTGTTCGAGTTTGCCGTCTTGTTCCAAGGCGATGCACACGCAGTAGTGTGGCAGGCCGTGGATGAAATTGGTTGTGCCGTCGATTGGGTCCACAATCCAGCGCGATGTGGCTTTTTCAGGGCCGGTAAAGCCGGTTTCTTCGCCGACAAAAGCATGTTTTGGGTAGGCTTCGAGCAGGTGCGCGCGCAACAGCGTTTCGACTTCGATGTCGATTTCAGTCACTAAATCTTGCAAACCTTTTTGGCTGATTTTGATTTGATCCAAATTCAGCGCGGCGCGGTTAATAATCTGGCCGGCGGCGCGTGCAGCGTCCACCGCGGTTTTGAGCATCGGGTGCATGGTGTTTCCAATCGTCAATTGTTCAAGGAGCAAGCCACTGATTTTTCCAACGGCTTTGAACGGTTGGGCGTGGCAACGGCGTTATTTTACTGTATATTTGAGGTTTCATGAAGTTTAGCGTTCTATCTATGAATTTAAGCAGTGATTTTCCCCAAAAAATACAACAGCGGCTGGATGCCTTGAGCCAAATTCGCGTCGTGCTGGTGCGTACTTCACACCCCGGCAATGTCGGTCAGGTCGCGCGCGCGATGGCGAATATGGGTTTGCGTGAGTTGGTGATTACTTCGCCGCGTTTCCCTGATATGTGTGCGCAGCCGGACGCGATTGCCTTGGCGAGCGGCGCAACAGATGTGCTGGAGCAGGCGCAGATCGTGCCGGATTTGGCCACGGCATTGCAGGGGGTGAACTGCGCGTATGCGTTCTCGGCGCGTCCGCGCGACTTGTCGCCGCCGATGCGCACCTCGGGCGAAGCGGCAGGGGAGGTGGTGACCTCGTTTGATGCGGCGGTTGAATACGGTCAATCCGCGCCGAAAATCGCGTTTGTCTTTGGTGCGGAGCGCAGTGGTTTGGTGAACGATGAGGTGATGATGTGCCAACGGCTGTGCCAGATTGAGGCCAATCCGACGTACAACTCGCTCAATCTGGCGCAAGCGGTGCAGGTGATGACGTACAGCTTGCGGCAGGCGGCGTTGCACGGTGCGAATGATAGGGAGCAGGCGTTTGTGCTCAGCACGCCGAAAATGAGCAGCGAAGTGCCGCTGCAGCAGCAATCAGCGGATGTGGAAAAGATTGAGGGCATGTTGGTGCATTGGCAGCAGATGCTGGTGGCGCTGGAATTACTCAATCCGCAGATTCCGTCCGAGACCCTGACGCGGCTGCGCGCGATGTTTGCCCGCACAGAGTTGTCGAACAATGAGGTGAATTTTTTGCGCGGCATTGCGCGTGCGGTGCTTGAGCGCGCGTCACCCGATGCAGCAAAAACCGTATCTGACAAATGATTTAAGGCAATAGGGAAAAAATAAACCTCTACTTTTTCTCTGACAAAATTTAAACAAAACCAAAAAGTTAAAATTGCGGATGCAGTCAAGTGTGCTTACTTATATCAATGCTTGAACTGAAAAACAAACTTATTCCGCGTTTTCTTAAATTCAGTTATGATGCAATTGAATCCAGTTTCGTAGTAAATCCTAAGGTTGAAATCATGTTCACACATCTGAAAGAAGACATCCAAACCATCCGTCACAAAGACCCTGCCGCACGTTCGAGCTGGGAGGTGTTGACGTGTTATCCGGGTTTGCATGCGTTGGCGATTCATCGTGTGGCGCACAGCCTGTGGATCAATCAATTTCGTTGGCCCGCGCGGTTTTTGTCGCATATCTCGCGTTGGCTAACCGGCATTGAAATTCACCCAGGTGCGAAAATGGGACGGCGCGTGTTCATCGATCACGGCATGGGTATTGTGATCGGTGAAACCGCTGAGGTTGGCGATGATTGCACGATTTATCAAGGCGTCACCCTTGGCGGTACGTCGCTGGAGCGCGGCGCGAAACGCCACCCGACGCTGGAAAACGGCGTGATCGTCGGCGGCGGTGCGAAAGTATTGGGCAGTTTCACCGTCGGCGCGGGGGCGAAAATAGGCTCAAATGCGGTGGTGATTAAACCCGTACCTGCGGGTGCCACCGCGGTGGGTAACCCAGCGCACATCGTCGGCTCAAAAGCTGAGAAAAAATTACCAGAGTTCTCCGCCTATGGCGTGAGCGCAAACAGCGACGCGGATCCGGTGGCGCAAGCATTCAAAGCCGTTTTAGCGCGTTTGGATCAGGCCGAGCTCAATCAAAAAGCGCTGACCGAGCGTTTGCAAACGGCGGGCATTGATTGTGCGGATATTGTGGCTCGCCAGAATGAAGGTCAACGGGGCGAGACGTCTGAAGTGCTGTCTTGAGGGGCTGATCGCATCGGACGTTGGTTGATCGGATGATCAACCCATAGCCACCTGTGTTGCAGGTGGCTATTTTTATGCCCCGCAGCACAGGACACTGTGAACGAATTCGTTACAATTTTCGACCAGCAACCCTGCATATTGTATCCAGATTTAGGGCGTATTCTTTGATTCATCTCAAAACCATAGAAAGCACGGTGGATGGGCTTTTTGGATGGTTTGATTTGTTTACTGCTGTGGGGAGGTTACTCCCCTTTCCGCCCCTCGCCTTCATGGCGTGGGGTTTTTTTAATGTCTGCTCGTAGGCTGCGTCATTGGATGCGCATTGCGTGCATGGTACAATCGCGCCATGAATTTGCACTCATTGAATGCTTCGTCGACACCTCCCACCTATCAACCGCACCAGCCCCACACGTGGGCGCGGCGGCTGTATGCGGGCGTGTTGTATCTATTGATTCCGCTGTTGCCCGTTTATTTGCTGTTGCGTGCACGCAAACAGCCTGAATACCGTCAACATTGGGCGGAGCGCTTTGCCTGCTATGGTGTGCCGAGAATTGCAGCGCAGCCGCGCCGAATCTGGCTACATGCAGTATCTTTGGGCGAAACCCGTGCGACCCAACCACTGGTGGATGCGTTGTTCGCGCAGCATCAGGATGTACATATCATATTGACCTGTCATACGCCAACCGGACGAGCGGCGGGTCAGGAGTTGTTTCAGCGCTATTTGTCCGACGGGCGCATGACGCAGGTATATGTACCGTATGACCTTAATCCACTGTTAAATCGGTTTTTCAAAACCTTTGCGCCCACCGATGTCTGGGTGATGGAAACTGAGGTGTGGCCGAATATGATTGCGCAGTGCGTGCGGCGTGGTATACCCATCAGCTTGATCAACGGTCGTTTGTCAGACAAAACCCTGCGCCAGACGCAAAAATGGCCAAAACTGATGCGCAATGCCTATGCTGGCTTTACGCGCGTGTGCGCGCAAACCCAGACCGATGCGCAACGCTATCGCCAAATCGGCGTGGTAGATGCACAGTTGGCGATCACGGGTAACCTCAAATTTGATATGAACATCCCTGCTGCTCAAGTGGTCGAGGGTGAGCGTATTAAATCATTGCTGAGTGGGAAGCATATCGTCATGCTCGCCTCCAGCCGTGAGGGTGAAGAGGCGCTGTGGCTGGAGGCAATTCAGGCGTATGAGCGCGAGCATTCACAAAGCACAAATGCCACCCAGTGGTGGGTCGTGCCGCGCCATCCGCAACGTTTTGAAGAAGTGGCGCAACTGCTCCAAAGCAGCGGAAAAAACGTGGTGCGCAAAAGCGAAT
>CAZCDD010000131.1:0-4042 GCA_964497405.1 uncultured Hydromonas sp.
CAGCCAAAGAAATGCGCACCATGATGCACATGGCAACCGAGCCGGGCGGTACTGCGCCCAAAGCTCAGGTTATCGGCTACACCGTGGCGGGTAAAACCGGTACGGCCTACAAAGTCGAAGGCAATGGTTACAACAAAAGCAAGTACGTTGCCAGTTTTGCCGGTCTCGCGCCAGTGGGTGAACCGCGTATTGTGGTGGCCGTGATGGTCGATGACCCTACGGCCAATGGCCACTTTGGTGGTGTGGTGGCTGCACCGATTTTCAGCCAAATTGTTTCAGAAACACTACGAACTCTATCCGTTACTCCTGATGCGCCGTATAAAACATCGATCAACCAAGACGGCGGCACCGAGGAGGCCATGTAATGAAATCAACGTCCATGAATACTCGAGCCAATCAACTCAACGCGCTACAAGCCACCACCCTGACGCAAGTGGTCTCGGCGCTGGGTAACTACGCGCAACAACAAAAACACCTATGCAGCGACAGCCGAAAAATCGAGTCGGGCGATGCCTTTGTCGCGTATGCGTTTGATCCGCTGGATGCGAACAATGACAAGCACGACGGCCGCAGCTACGTCGATGTGGCCGTGCGCAATGGCGCCGGCGCGGTGCTGTGGCAAGAGGGCAAACTCATGCCAACCTTGGATATTCCAGCGCGCGCTGTGTCACAACTGAACGTTTTAGCAGGGCATATTGCACACGCATACTATGACAAGCCGTCAGAAGCCATGCGCATGATTGCCATTACCGGTACCAATGGCAAAACCTCATCCGCCCAATGGCTGGCACAGATTTTGGCCAAGCACCAATTACCGTGCGGCATCATGGGCACGCTGGGTGTTGGCTTTCCGCATGCGATGCAAGAAACCGGTTTTACCACGCCGCAGGCGATTGAAGTGCATCGATATCTCGCCGATATGCGTGCGCAAGGTGCACGCGCGATGGCGATGGAAGTGTCCTCGCACGCACTGGAGCAAGGGCGTGTGAATGGTGTGGCGTATGAAGTGGCGTTGTTTACCAATCTATCGCGCGATCATCTGGACTACCACGGCGATATGGCGAGCTACGAAGCTGCCAAAGCGTGCCTGTTTACTTGGAATACGCTGAAAACGGCGGTCATCAATACCGATGACGAAGTCGGCCTGCGCTACGCGCAAATTGCCGAGCAATGCGGTGTGACCGTGATCGGCTACGGTGTGAATCCACAGCCAAATGGCGTGAAGCACTATTTACAAGCGAGCGCCATCGATCAGTCCGGCGCGTTGACGAAATTCGTGTTGAACGTGGATGGCAGTAGCCACACCGTGACCTCACGTTTGGTCGGCGAATTCAATGTGATGAATATGCTCGGCGTACTCGGTGTTTGCATGGCGCTGGGCTTGAATGTGGCGGATTGCGTCGCCGACTGCGCTCAGATTTCACCTGCGCCGGGACGTATGCAACGTTTCGGTGGCGATGGCGAGCCGTTGGTCGTGGTGGATTTTGCCCACACGCCAGACGCTTTGGAGAAAACGCTGGCAGCGCTCAAACCGATTGCACAACAGCGCGGTGGGCAACTGACTTGCGTCTTTGGCTGCGGGGGTGATCGTGATCCGGGTAAACGCCCGCAGATGGGCGCGATTGCGCAACAAATCGCTGATCGCGTGGTCGTGACCTCGGATAATCCGCGTACCGAAGTGCCGGAGCAAATTGTGCGTGATATTTTGGCAGGTATGACTGCGAATGAGCGCGTGCAGTCCGAAGTGCATCGTCCCAGCGCGATTGATCAAACCGTAGCCGCGGCTGGCGCGGCGGACGTGATTTTGGTTGCGGGCAAAGGCCACGAGCCGTATCAGGACGTACAAGGGGTGAAACACCCGTATTCGGATTTGGCGCAGGCCGAGCAAGCGCTGGGTTTGTGGCAGGCGGCGCAAGTGAGTGACGACGCAGCATCGGCAGAGCGCACTGCGCAAGCACCGTCCAGCACCGAGCACATGGGCTCGTGCAACATCAATGGCGAGCATGTGTATTTCAATCGTGTATCCATCGACACCCGCACCATGCAGCCGGACGATTTGCTGGTCGCGCTCAAAGGCGAGCGGTTTGATGCGCACGACTTTTTGCCGCAGTTGAAGGTCGGTCAGGTTGCCGCGGTGTTGGCTGAGCGCGTGCCTGAAGGCTTTGCCATTCCGCATGTTTTGGTGAATAACTCGCATCTGGCCTTACAAGATTTGGCGAAAAGCTGGCGCACGCAGTTTGACGTGCCGGTGGCGGTGGTGACGGGCAGTAACGGTAAAACGACCGTGAAAGAAATGCTCGCGGCCATCATGCGCGTGGCTTTTGGTGACGATTATCTGGCGACGCGCGGCAATTTGAATAACGACATTGGTTTGCCTTTGACCTTACTCGATATGCGCAAAAATCACCGCGCGGCGGTGATTGAGCTGGGCATGAATCATCCGGGCGAAACCGCGCAATTGGCGCCGATTGTCGCGCCGACGGTAGCGATTATCAATAACGCGCAGCGCGAACACCAAGAGTTCATGCAAACCGTTGAAGCGGTAGCGCAAGAGCACGCCGATGTGATCGGCAGTGTGGTGGAGGGCGGCGCTGTGGTATTCCCAGCGGATGATGAGTACGCGGCGCTTTGGCGTGAACGTGCGCAAGCGCGTGGCTTGGCGATCCATGATTTCAGCTTGGATGAGTCGGTGCATGCCTCCTACACCGCGCGTTATGAATTGGGTTTGTACGCTTCGACCGTGCAATTGATTACCCCGATGGGGCAATGCACCACGCAGATCAATATTCCGGGTGTACACAATGTCCACAACGCTTTGGCTGCCTGCGCGGCGTGTACCGCTATGGGATTGCCATTGGACACGATTGCCAAAGGCTTGGCGAACTTTGTACCGGCTAAAGGACGTTTGCAAACCCATCGTTTGAGTGCCTTGGGCGCCTCGGGTACGGACGTGATTTTGATTGACGATACCTACAATGCCAACCCAGACTCAGTGCTGGCGGCCATTGAAGTCTTGGCGAACTCCGCCGGACGCAAAATTTTGGTACTGGGCGATATGGGTGAAGTCGGTGACGAAGGCGAAGCATTCCATGCAGAAATTGGTGCACACGCGGCACAGCGCGGGGTGAATGTTTTGCTTGCGACCGGCGATATGATGCGCAGCGCGACACAAGCATTTGGCGTGGGCGCACAACACTTTAACGACGTGGGCGCGATGGCCGATGTGGTGCGCGCGCATGTGCAGGCAGGGGCAAATACGATTTTGATCAAAGGCTCCCGTTTTATGGGAATGGAGCGCGTGGTGGATGCCTTGCTGGCGATGAATCAACCGGGCACGAACGCAGAATAAAAACGATAGGAAGAGGAATACACACATGCTACTCGAACTGGCCAAATGGTTATCACAACTCTCAGCGGAAACCCGTTTTTTCGCGGTGTTTAACTACCTGACTTTACGCGCTTTGCTTGCCTGTGGCACGGCGCTGATCATCGGCTGGGTGGCTGGTCCACGCGTGATTCGCCGTCTGGCGGAAATGAAATTTGGCCAAGCGGTGCGTACCGATGGGCCGCAAACGCATCTGGTCAAACAGGGTACGCCGACCATGGGTGGTGCGTTGATTTTGATTGCGATTGGCATTTCGGTATTGCTGTGGGCGGATTTATCCAACCGTTTCATTTGGATTTTGATGTTGGTGACCATGGGGTTTGGTTGGGTCGGCTGGGCGGACGATTACCGTAAAGTGGTGAACCGTGATCCGAACGGGATGCCAAGCCGTGAAAAATACATGTGGCAAACCATCATCGGCGTGATCGCTGCGGTGGGATTGGCGTTTTCAGTATCGGCTGGCTCTGAGTTGCAAACCTTTGGTTTGTTTTGGCAATGGCTCAAAAGCGGTATGACCATGCCGTTGCCGAATAAAGCCGATTTGATTGTGCCGTTTTTCAAAACCATGAGCATGCCGTTGGGTGTATTTGGTTTCATGATTTTGTCCTACTTCGTGATTGTCGGCACCAGTAACGCGGTGAATCTGACCGATGGGCT
>CAZCDD010000132.1:0-3900 GCA_964497405.1 uncultured Hydromonas sp.
GGCGTGTGAAAGACGATGCACCGATCGTCACCGATAATGGCTGCCACATCCTCGATGTACACGGACTACAAATCACCGACCCACTCGCATTGGAGCGCGAACTGACTTTGATTCCAGGCGTGCTGACCGTCGGTATTTTCGCGCTCAATCCTGCGCATGTCGCGCTGATTGCCACCGCAGATGGCGTGAAAGAGCGGATTTATCGCTAAAACACGGTTCAAAAATAAAATCAATTCGTCAAAATCGGATATTGCCCGATATACGTTGGATTCTCGGCTTGTTGCCGCATAAAATCTGCCACGTCTTTGCGTGAAATCATATTGACCCGTGCGCCTTTTGTTGGCTCGGCCAGCACGCGATAGCGACCGGTCAATGCGCCGTTCGTCAATATCCCTGGACGCACGAACATGACATTCGGATACTGCGCCGCGAGCATTTTTTCCATCAGGGTTTTTTCGGCATATATCTCGCCCAACAGTAGTTTAAACGTGGTTTTCACCGGCCACGAGCTGTATTTCATGCTGTCACCCGCACCAAATCCGGTCAGGACGATCAATGGTGGCTGTGCGCCTGTGGCTTTAATCGCATTTAAAATGGCTCGGGGCGACTGGATGTACAACCCTGTTGCTTTACGACTCGTACCCGTCCCCAGCGTGACCAAAACTGCATCCGCGCCGTCGATGGCCTGCGCGATGTCCGCTTCATTCAGCGCACTGCCCGTGATTTTATGCACGCGTTCATGATCGGGAATCGTTCCAACGCTGCGCGACAAAGTATTGACCGTGTGACCGTGTTCAAGCAATTGTTTGACCAGTTCCAAACCCACGCCCGCCGAGGCGCCGATGACTGCGAATTTCATGCGATTTCCTTTCATCAATATAATCGAACGCCCGCCTGACGCAGCATCCCCGTTAAAGCAATCAGCGGCAATCCGACCAGCGCGGTTGGATCGTCGGACTCTACTTTTTCGAGGATGGTGATGCCGAGCGCCTCGACCTTCGCGCTGCCCGCGCAATCATACGGCTGCTCAATGCGCAAATACGCGGCCAACTCGTCATCCGGCAGATCGCGGAAGGTGGTTTTCGTAATGATGTTCTCCAGTTGATACGTATCATTGCGTGCATCGTACAGACACAAGGCGCTATGGAACAAGGCGGTTTTACCGCGCATCATTTGCAGTTGCGCCAAAGCTTTGTCAAAGCCGCCGGCTTTGCCGATTTGTTCGCCATTAACCGTAGCGACTTGATCTGCGCCGATGATGAGTGCGTTCGGATGGCTTTGCGCAATGTGTCGGGCTTTTTCCAGTGCCAGACGCAGCGCAGTTTCCGGTGGCGTTTCACCCGCTTTCGGCATTTCGTCGATTTTCGGGCTGACTACGCTAAAGGGTATGCGCAGACGCTCCAGCAATTCGCGCCGATACGGTGAAGATGAGCCTAAAATCAGTTCAGCTTGGGGTAATTGAGTCATAAAACCTCTGCTATAATTTTTAAAATGATTCGTTACACTGGGTAGCCGTCATTATCGCAGGATTTACAGACAGACACATCCATTCACAGAAAGATTACCATGACCACGCATACCCCCACCCCTTGGCAACTGGACGTTTTTTCGCTGTGCAAAGAGCAAGCGCAACAAACGGGCGAATTGCCAATCGCATTGCTCACCCGCCTCAGCGATGATTTGACTCGCCACGAGGGCAGCCTCCAATATGCGCTATCGGGCGAGCTGAACGAGAAAAAGCATCCGATTTTGCACATCCGCATCAATGGTACGCTCATGATGCGCTGCCAGCGCTGTTTGGAGGAGATGGCGTATGCGGTGGATGTGGACAATGCGCTTGAATTGGTACACTCTGAAGAAGAATTAGACGACGAGGAAGACGAGCTGAACGCGGTTGCCGCAGGCACCGCAGGACTGGAGAAAATCGTCGGCAGCAAAACCTTTGACACCCTCGCGTTGATGGAGGACGAAATCATCCTCAGCCTGCCGATCGTGGTGGCGCATGAGCACTGCGACAAAACCCTGCCCATGTCTGCTGGTGAAAAGGCTTCTGCATTTGACGTTTTGCGCTCATTGAAAAATCAATAATTTCAAATAGTTGCAAAAAAGCGATGGAAAAGCATCATACACCTTGGCAAAAGTATTTTTTTCCTATATAATCGCGCATTCTCTGTTTGGAGTTACTGGAGTTTATCATGGCTGTTCAACAAAATAAAAAATCACCTTCTAAACGCGGCATGCACCGTTCGCACGACTTCATCACAGGTCCTGCAACTGCGATCGAGCCGGTTACCGGTGAAGTACACTTGCGCCACCACGTTAGCCCGAACGGCTTTTACCGTGGCAAAAAAGTAGTCAAAACTAAAAACGACGAATAATTTTGTTTTCAATCCTGCACCCTATGTGTGTAGCGGTTGATTTTTCGTCGAAAATAGCGACATTGCAAGGCTGGTATTTACCAGCTTTTTGTCGTTCTAAGTATTGAGCACACGTATGAGCCATCAAAAAACCATCATCGCGGTCGATGTCATGGGTGGCGATCACGGTTTATCCGTGACTCTGCCGGCCTGTGCCGAATTTCTACGCACGCATCCCGAAGCCAGCCTATTGCTGGTCGGTGAGCAAACGCTCATTCAAAACGCTTTGGCGCATCATCAATTGGTTTTGTCCGAGCGCTGCCAAATCGTCCATGCCTCAGAAGTGGTGGAAATGCACGAAGCGGTCGAATCCGCCCTGCGCCGTAAAAAAGACTCATCCATGCGCGTGGCGATCAATATGGTCAAAGAAGGTCGCGCACACGCGGTGGTATCCGCAGGCAATACCGGTGCGTTGATGGCGATTGCACGTTTTGTGCTGAAAACATTGGATGGCATTGAGCGCCCAGCGATAGCCTCAATCATGCCGAACCTCGAAGGAACCGGCACAGTGGTGCTGGATTTGGGCGCGAATGTCGATTGCACCGCCGAACATTTGCAGCAATTTGCCTTGATGGGCTCTTCATTGGTCGCGGCAACGATGGAACACGCCAGCGCCGCCAATCCACGCGTCGGTCTGCTCAATATCGGTCACGAGGAAATGAAGGGCAATGAGGTCAGCAAACAAGCGTTTGAACTGCTCAAAGCCACGCCGATCAATTTCGTCGGCAATGTCGAAGGCAACCAAATTTTCACCGGTGGCGCCGATGTGATCGTCTGCGACGGCTTTGTCGGCAATGTCCTGCTCAAAACCTCCGAAGGCATGAGCAAACTGGTGCGTGAGCACATGACCGAAGAATTCAAAAAATCATGGTGGCGCAAATGGACGGCCCTGTTTGCCATGCCCGCGATCAATGGCTTCAAACACCGCGTGGACAACCGCCCGTTCAACGGCGCGGCATTGGTCGGCTTGCGCGGCGTGGTGATCAAAAGCCACGGCGGCGCAGACAGCTACGCCTATGGTTTTGCTCTACAACGCGCCTTCAATGCGGTTGAGCACAATATGCTGGATAAAACCAGTGCGATGCTGGCGCAGATTCACCGCTAATTCCGCCTGATCCCATACAAAAACCGGTAGCCCATGGCTACCGGTTTTTTTACCATCCAATTGCAAGCGGCGCTTTAAATCACCACCATCTCAAAATCCACTTTGCCTACGCCGCATTCGGGGCAAGTCCAGTCCGCCGGAATATCCTCCCACTTGGTGCCCGGTGCAATGCCATCCTCAGGCCAGCCTTGCTCTTCATCATAAATCCAGCCGCACACCAAACACATCCAAGTTTTCATTCCCATCTCCAAATATCACTCAAAAATTTTTTAGACACATACCCAAGCTCACGTGAGCACGGTACAATACGACAACGCTTATTCTAACAAGGTTTGCCATGACATACCCCATTGTTTTGAGTTTTAATGCACACGATCC
>CAZCDD010000133.1:0-3890 GCA_964497405.1 uncultured Hydromonas sp.
CTTTGGAGAAGTATTTGTTCACGCAGGCACGCACGTGGGAGCGTTTTGTTTGGTTGAAAAGCCGTTTGATGAATCCTTCGTCACACTCACATTTGCTTGAGCAAATCGTGACGCCGTTCGTGTTTCGCCGTTATTTGGACTACGATGCGATTGATGCGCTGCGCGATGTTCATCATAAAATTCGTGCCAAAGCGGAAGCCCGCGCGGCGAAAAATCCGGAATCGGAGGACATTAAAATCGGCGCGGGGGGGATTCGTGAAATCGAGTTTAGCGTGCAGTTGCCGCAGTTGATCAAAGGTGCCCGCCTGCCGAGTTTGCAACAAAAAGCGACCTTGTCTGCCCTGCCCGCGCTATTGCAATCGGGTTTGATGGATGAGCGGTCCATGAGCCAGTTGCGCACGCATTATGTATTTTTACGGCATTTGGAGCATCGCATTCAGTATCTGAACGATGCACAAACACAGCAAATCCCCGTTGAACCGGAATTACGCGAACGTATCGCTCAGGGTATGGGTTTGCAGGGCTGGGCGCAATTAGAAGCTCAATTGCGCGAGGGACAGGCTCATGTCATGCGTCATTTTAATTCGCTGTTTGACGCCGCACCGGAGCGCGACCCAGAGGAGCGTTCATCGCTCAGTGCGCCCTCCGCGGGCTTGGATCCGCAAAATGATGATTGGGCGGCGGTATGGGCGCGTTTTGACTCGCCACAGGAGATTCAGGACACATACGCGCGCATTGAGAGCAGTCCGCGTTTGAATCAACTGCCGGAGCGCAGCTTGGCGCGGTATAAGCAATTGGTCAACACCAGCGCGCGAATTTTGGTTCAGTGTCATTCCGATCGCATCATTCCCGCGGCGTGGTTGCAGCGAATTTGGAATTTTTTGGACGCAATTAGCCGCAGAAGCAGTTATTTGGCACTGTTGGTTGAGTATCCCAAAGCATTGGAGCGTCTGGTAGAGTTGCTCGCCAGTTCGCGTTTTGTGGCCGATTATCTGACCGCACACCCGATTTTGCTGGACGAGCTGCTGAATGTGGAGCAGTTGCATCGCGCACCCGACTGGCCTGCATTGAAAAACCACCTGAATGAGTTGCTGGATCATGCGCGCTCGCACGATGGCAAGCCGGATGTCGAGCGGCAAATGGATATTCTGCGCGAAAATCATCATAGCCAAGTGTTCCGGCTGCTGGTACAAGAGCTGGACGGGTTGTGGACGGTGGAGCAATTGGCCGATCATTTATCCGATTTGACCGATGTAATGCTATCCGCTGCCTTATATCACTGTTGGGATGCGTTTACGAGAAAACACCTTGATACGCCTCGATTTGCCATCATTGCCTACGGCAAACTTGGCGGCAAGGAAATGGGCTACGCCTCGGATTTGGACTTGGTTTTCATTTTTGATGATCCGGCACAAGAGGCTTTGGATGTGTACAGTCGCTTTGCCCAGCGATTAAATAACTGGCTCACCGCCCCTACTGGCGCGGGAATACTGTTTGACACCGATTATCGTTTGCGCCCGAATGGTGACAGCGGTTTGATGGTCGTTAGCACCAAAATGTTTGAACAATACCAGCACGAAGCGGCGTGGTTCTGGGAGCATCAGGCGCTGACGCGCGCGCGCTATTGTGCAGGTGATGCTGAAATTGGCGCATGGTTTGAAAACTGCCGGCGAGCCATATTGTCCTCTGAGCGTGATCCGCAAAAAGTGCGTGAAGAAATTTCGGGCATGCGCAATAAATTGCAAGCCGGTCACCCCAATCCCACCGAATTGTTTGATTTGAAATACGATTCTGGCGGTATGGTGGATATTGAGTTTTGCGTACAGGCTTTGGTTCTGACCCACGCCAAGAATCATCCTGAACTGCTGGACAATAAAGGCAACATCGCCCTGCTCGAACGCGCGGGTCATGCGGGTTTGATTGACACGGGCTTGGCCAAACAATGTGGCGATGCCTATCGCAGCTATCGCCACATCCAGCACGGCATGCGTATGCAGAACATCGATAAACCACGAATCGATCCGAAACAGGTGTCAAACGAGGTTTTAGCGGTAAATCAACTACGTGAAACCGTTTTAATATAAAAACTATTCTAAATTAATTACAGTATAAAGTGAATTATTGCAAATATTGCGTATTTATGTTAACTGGGAAAGTGCGTGCTCCGCTATAATACTCGAAAAGATTAATTCTCCCATTCCTGATACAATCAGGCTCGTCAAAAAGGCTATTGGAGTCAATCTCTGCTGGCCGTTTTGTCTGTTTAATCTAAATAAAAAGGTGAGGTCAACGTGCACAATATAACATCCGGGGTCACTTCCTCAGAACATCACACACAAGCTCCGCAAACCCTAAATACCGATCATACGACACCGGCAACATCCGAACATCTTCCCGAATATTTAGATGATGTGTACAACTGGGCCTACGTCAATGAGCGCAATGTTGAATGGCTCGACCGCAATATTGTGTTTAACGTCCTGCTGTTCGGTAATGGCCCTCGATTGCAGCGCGCCTATATTGACCATATCCGTCCGGGTATGCGCGTATGGCAAGTGGCACATGTGTATGGTGATCTGGTCAACAAAGCGGCAAATAAAGTCGGTGCCAACGGTCAGTTTGACATCACTGATATTGCCACCATTCAGATCAAGCATACCCAGCGCAAAATTGGGCATCTGCCACAAGTCGCCATCCATCATGTCGATGCAGCACAATGGCAAGGCAAAGATTACGATCTGACGTGCAGTTTCTTCCTACTTCACGAAGTACCGGATGATAAGAAAACCGAAATCCTCAATCAAATGCTGCGCTCCATTCAACCCAAAGGGCAATTGGTGTTTGTGGACTACCACCGCCCTGCCTTATGGAACCCAGTGGGCTGGCTGTTGCGTTGGGTCAATGCCAAATTAGAGCCGTTTGCTGAAGCTTTGTGGCACAAAGAAATCAAAGACTTTGCCGACCCAGAGTTAGCCAATCGCTTTGTTTGGCGCAAACGTACCTTCTTTGGTGGCGTGTACCAAGCGGTATACGCGGAGTATAAGTAACTCTATTGCCCTCATTTAGATCAAAGCCTGCTTTCAGCAGGCTTTTTTGTTGTAGCGTAGATATGGCATGCTGATATTGAAAAAAGAGCGTATGTTGCCATACGCTCTTTTCATGCGACTGATGTGATGACGCCGTTACAGTCCTGCAAACAAAGTAACCAACGCAGCCAAAATGACCAAGGCATACAATGCATAACGAACAGTAATGTTCACATGGATGTGAAAGTCATGCAGCACGTAGTAAAAACGGTGTGCCGTATGCCACAACATCAGGAACAAAACGCCCACAATCAGGATGTAGAAAAACGCATTCTGAAACAGGGGTGATACCGTATCGTAGAACGAGCCGGGATGACCGACCATGCCCAACGGCAGCAACAGGCTCAAAATCGCGATCAGAGTGGGCAATACCAGCGCAGCGATCATACCGCCCGCGGCAAACAAACTCCAGTAAACGGATTTCATATTTTTAGGTTTACTCATGGTGTTCTCCTTATGCACACGCGATGGTGATGATGAGTAAAATCAAGGCCAAAACACCAAATACCGCCCAGTGTGCACCCAAGATGGTTTTTTCAGGAACGAATTTATCGCCCTGCTGAACCTTCATGACTTTGGGCGTGGTTTCAAACCAAGTGTAGGTATTGAACAATGCGGCCGCCAAGGTGATTAAGGTGAACAAAATCATCAATGGGCTTTTTTGCATCTCGATCCATGACATCCATTTGACTTGCGAAGTAGCCAAAGCCGCGACGCCGGACATCAGGTTCAATACATAAATCGCCATAGGGATGCAGGTCACTTCACGCAGCATATAGCGTTGGTAAAACGGCTTGGCCATGA
>CAZCDD010000134.1:0-3825 GCA_964497405.1 uncultured Hydromonas sp.
TGCGCCATTTAACCTTGTTTGCGTTCAGTTCGGAAAACTGGCGTCGTCCGCCGACTGAAGTGTCATTCTTGATGAAATTATTCATGCGTAGTTTGCGCCGTGAAATCAAGGCGTTAGCGGATAATGGGATTCGTTTGCGTGTGATCGGCGCTTTAGAGGCTTTTGACTCAACGATTCAAGGTTTGATTGATCAAGCGCACGCTACCACCGTTGACGGTGAAATCATGACCTTAACCGTGTGTGCCAATTACGGCGGTCGCTGGGATATTTTGAATGCGATGAATCAGATGTTGGCCGAGCGCGCGCGTCAAGGTGTGGCCGTGGATGCGTTTGTCGAAGAGAGCGAATTGCGCCCGTATCTGCAATTGGCGGATTTGCCCGAACCGGATTTGTTCATCCGTACCGGTGGTGAAGCGCGTGTATCGAACTTTTTACTGTGGCAATTGGCTTATACCGAACTGTATTTCACGCCGGTGTACTGGCCGGAGTTTGACCGTGGGCAGTTTGTCCAAGCGATTGAGTCGTATCAGCAGCGCGAGCGCCGCTTTGGTCGTACCAGCGCGCAGTTGAAAAATCCGAGCGCTTGATCGGACTATTAGAATAATAATTCGGAGGCTCCATGCTCAAGGAACGAGTGATCACCGCCATCGTCATGCTGATCGTGTTTGCAGGGATGATTTTTTTCGCCTCGGAGCGCGTATGGTTTGCCGGCGTTGGCTTGCTGATGGCTTGGGCGGCGGCGGAGTGGGCGAATTTGGCTAAAGTGCCGCAGATTCCCAAAGCTTTGTATGTGATGCTCATGCCGGTATTGCTCGGCTTGCTGTGGATTGCCTTTGCGCATCGTTATCAGCAGTGGATTTTTTCAGCGGTGATGTTTGCGGCGGTGGCGTTTTGGTTGCTGGTCGTGCCGTTGTGGTTGTATTTTGGCTGGAAGGTATCCAATCGCTTATTCTTATTGCTGTGCGGCTGGTTGGTGCTGTTGCCGGCGGGATTGTGTTTTTTGTACATTCGCCAGTCACCACAAGAGGGCTGGTTTCTACTCGGTTTGCTGGCGGTGGTATGGATTGCCGACATTACGGCGTATTTCACCGGACGTGCATTGGGTAAGCATAAATTGGCGCCATCCATTAGTCCAGGCAAAACCATTGAGGGCGCATTGGGTGCTTGGCTGGGGGTAACGCTGTATCTGGTGGTGATGGTGCTGTGGCTCAAGCCAGATGGCTTTGCCGATTTGCGCATTTCTCTACTTGAAGTCTTGGTTATTGCACTGTTTTTGACTTATCAAAGCATCATCGGTGATTTGTTTGAGTCGTGGCTCAAACGTTGTGCGGGCCTCAAGGACAGCGGCACGAGCTTGCCCGGACATGGGGGCATTTTGGATCGGATTGATGCTATTTTGCCGGTGTTGCCGTTGCAGATTATTTTGCTGAGCTGGCTGTCCATGCATCGTGGTTGATTAAGTCTTTGAAATTGAATGAGTTTATGAATAAACAGGTCATTACGGTTTTGGGGGCAACCGGCTCGATTGGTTGCTCAACTTTGGATGTGGTGGCGCGTCATCCCGAATGGTTTGAGGTTTTTGCGCTCACAGGTCATCGTCAGACCGAAATATTGGCTCAGCAGTGCGTACAGTTCGTGCCGAAATATGCGGTGGTATTGGATGAGGATGCGGCGCAGGATTTGCGTTTGCGATTAACACAAAGCCAATGTGCAACCGAAGTATTGGTCGGTGTGCAGGCGCTGTGTGACGTATCCAGCGCGGCAGAAGTTACCTCGGTGATGGCGGCGATTGTCGGTGCAGCGGGCTTGTTGCCTACGATGGCGGCGGCGCGTGCCGGTAAAAAGCTGCTGCTGGCGAACAAAGAGTCGCTGGTTATGGCGGGTGCCTTGATGACCGAGGCGGTGGCGCAAAATGGCGCAACGCTTTTACCCATCGACAGCGAGCACAATGCCTTGTATCAATGTTTGCCCGATTGCAATCAATCGATCACGGGTGTGAATACGCGCGGTGTGGCGAGTTTGACCTTAACCGCGTCTGGTGGGCCATTTTTGCATACGCCGTTGGCGGATTTGACCCACATCACGCCAGATCAGGCGTGCGCGCATCCGCGCTGGCAAATGGGGCGTAAGATTTCGGTGGATTCAGCGACGATGATGAATAAGGGTTTGGAAGTCATCGAGGCGCATTGGCTGTTCGGCGTACCTGCGGAGCGCATTGATGTGGTGATTCATCCGCAGAGCGTGATTCACTCACTGGTCAATTATGTGGATGGTTCGAGCTTGGCGCAGTTGGGTCATCCCGATATGCGTGTGCCGATTGCGCATGCGCTGGCGTATGCGGGACAAAAGGGTGAACGGATTGCATCCGGTATTCAGACCATGAATTTGGCGCAAATCGGGCAGCTAAGCTTCATTGAGCCGGATTTAATTAAATTTGCCAATTTGCGTTTGGCATTTGAGGCGCTCAAGACTGGCGGCGCTGCGTCCATCGTGCTCAATGCGAGTAACGAAGTGGCCGTTGCGGCCTTTTTGGACGAGCAAATTGCGTTCCTTGACATCGCTCGGGTCAACGAGCAGGCGCTGAATGCTTTGCATCCGCAGGCACCGCGTAGTTTAGAGGAAGTCTGCGCGGTGGATGCTCAGGTGCGTGATTGGGCGCAGCAGTATATTCAAACATTGGTCAAAACTTAAAGTTGTCTGCGACTGAATAGGGCCGACATAGGAACAACGCATGATCGAATTATTATCATTTTTGGTTGCGATTCTGGTGCTGGTCACCATTCATGAGTGGGGACACTATTGGGTGGCCAAACGCTCGGGTGTGGCCATCGAAAAATTCTCGGTGGGGTTTGGCAAGCCACTTTATACCTGGAAAAACCGCGAAGGAACCGAGTTTTGCATCGCAGCGATTCCTTTGGGCGGTTACGTCAAAATGCGTGGCGAATACAGCATTGCCACGCAAGAATCTCAATCTCAAGCCCTTGAGGGCAGCTTTGCTTCGCGCTCCGTTTGGCAGCGCATGGCGATTGTCGTGGCCGGACCTTTGGTCAATTTGATTTTTGCCGCGTTGGTGTTCGCTGTTTTGCAATACGGTACGGCGAAAATGCCTGCGCCGGTATTGGCTACGCCGGCTACGAACTCGGTTTTGGCGCAGACAGGCATCAAAGATGGTGATACGGTGCTGGCCATCAATCAGCAGGCGGTTAAAAGCTATGCCGATGTTCAGAGCATCATCATTAAAGCTTTGCTTGATCAAGACCATCTCGTGCTCAAATGGCGCGACGCGTCTGGCAATGAGCATGAAAGCTCGTCGCTGTCACTGGCTCAAGTGAGTTTGGATCAGCAAAATTGGCAGGAGCAGATTGGCTTGGCGCTGTACCAGAAAAATGCGCCGATTGGCGAGGTGGTGGCTCAGTCGCCGGCTGAGCAAGTCGGATTGAAGTCAGGGGATGTCCTGATCGGAATCAATGGCATACATGCCAGCGGAAACCAGATTCTCAATACCATTCATAACAGTCCGAATCGTGTGGTGACTCTGATGGTTCAACGGAAAAATGAGGCATTTTCATTGGAAATTACGCCCAAAGCGGAAACCTTACCGGTCAATCAGCCGGGGCAGGAGCCGATCACGGTGGGCCGCATTGGCATTAAAATCGCGTCGGATGTGCCCTTGGTGACCGAGCATCGAGGCGTTTTGCAAGCCGCGTATTTGGGCGTACAGACGACACTGGAGCAGATGCTGCTCAATGTCAAAGGTTTGTATAAAGTCGTCACGGGGCATTTGAGTGTGAAAAACATCGGCGGTCCGGTCACCATTGCCAAGCA
>CAZCDD010000135.1:0-3744 GCA_964497405.1 uncultured Hydromonas sp.
GTGCTCACGCATCGACTATGCCTAACCAAAAGAGCCGCCTTCGGGCGGCTTTTTACTTACCATGCCCCATCTAAAACGGGTAAATTCAGTTCGGTCAGATTCCATTCTGGCACAAGTGACATGGTAGTTACTTGATTGATCTCAATAAACCCACTGCGCTTATCGGAATAGTTTGGCTTGACGATGATTTTGATGACGCGACCACTCTCGGCCATTTTTTTCGGTACATAAATGAGTGAGCCGTCCGTATCCAGCAAAACAACACGGTAATCATGCAATAGACTGGGTAGTTCGCGATAGAGGTCGCCCACAAATGCGGGTTTTTTCTCTTTTCCTCGCCCCTGACCCGTCAAATGACGCAACTGATAATGCGGCGTGATCAATGATAAGTTGCTCACCTCGATGCTTTTTTCAGCCAAAGCCGCTTGCACTTTGTGATTGAGATAGCCAACAAATTGCGGGGCAAAATTGGGAGCTTTTCTGGTGGCGGCTTGGGCTTTAATCGCCGCCTGCGTCTCATCGTAATATTTAGCGAATGAATTATCAATGGCCTTTAGAAATGAGGGTGACAGTTGCTTTTGATAAGCCGCGCCCGCAATCTGCGGCGGTAAACTCGCCAGTTTTTTACCCAGCGTGACCTCGGGGGCGAGCCACGCCTGCCCCACATTATTGTCCCAGCCGACATCCAGACCTTCGGGCACGTTGTAATACGTCTTGCCATTGACGATGCGGTCACTGCGCTTGATCTCAGGGGCTGGGGTGACGGCCTTACCCTTACGTTTGAGCGACATCGCCGAGTGTGCCACCACGTCACAGCGACAATTCCAGCCGTTCGGCGGATAGTGACTGCTCCAAAAGGCATCATCGATCGGTAAAATCGTGCCGTCCCACGCGCGGTGTTCTGGGCGCGTGCGGTTATCATTGCGGGCTTGGTACTCCAGATACGGTGCGATGTACTGATTTTTTTGAAACATCTGCCAGCGTGCGGCCATGTGCGCGGTGCGCATATTGGTATTGAAAATCACCCGTGAACGCCAGCCGCGTGAACCTTTGTAACTCCAGCCGTGCTTGGCCACGATGCGGTCAAAATCGGCCAAAAACTCGCGGTAGCCGGTACCGGTCTCCAGTGCCTTGGCAATCGCGCCCTGCATATCCGTGAGAAAGTCGATGCTCATGCCGCCCGCGACCGTGAACGAATGCGCATGCACCGGTGCGATCCAGTCATCCCATGCACGAGTCAGTCCGGGGACTTTACGCTTGAAAAACGCAATCGCCGCTTTGTTTTGCAGAGGCTCGAATTTGACCTCAGCCCCACCGCGCATCACTTTTTCACTGTTCGGCATTGTCTGCCTCTACAATCGCATCGATATTGGCCTGCGCATCTGCCGCACCGCGCAACGCCGACAGGGTCAACGCCTGCTCGGTCAATTCGCGCACCGCACCATCATCCACTCCTGCCAAAAACGCCCCTAAACTCTCGTGAAACTCGGCCAGTGTCTTGCCCGATGCCTCAAACTCCTCCAGCATGACCGCGAATGGCTCGATCACATCGGCTGAAAACTGCGCATCGACTGCCTCCACCACCGCATTTTCAAACGCTAAATCCGCCTTGGCCTGCGCGATGGTGCGTTGATCGCCCTCAGAATCTGCGCTTGAACGCTCGTTAAACTGCGCATTAAAGGCCGTTTGATCGGTGTTTAAAGGCTGATTTTGCAGTGTTTGCGCCGCATTAACCGCATTAACAGGCGACTGCGCCGGTAAAATCGCGTCCGCGTCGTCCTCCGCCTCCGGCATATTCATCTCTTCGAGTAAAGCCTTGCGACTCGGGCGGCCCCCCATGTTCGCTACGGTTTGATACGCCTCGGCACGCTCTTTACCCGCTTGTTTTTCAGTAAAAAATTCCAGCTTCGGCGGTGCGACATTTTCGCCGAAATTAAATACGGTGATCCAGCGAAAAATCTCGCTCATGCCACTGCTGGAAATATCGCGGTCGGAATTGTTGATCATTTCCTGACGGCTGGCGGCGGTTTCCGAGGCCGCGCGTGCGCCGACTTGTTGCAGTTCGGCGACCACGGCTTGACCCGTCAGCGCTTTGCTCATCTCATTGTTGCAACGGACGATCAAAGCCTCTTGTGGCAATTGATTCCCGCCACCGCTTGGGGTCAGCAATTCGATTTTGGAACCATCCGGCGCGAGCACATAAAAGTTATTCAAAAAGTCGGCCAGCGACTGCTCAAACTGCTCGATGTCCTTTTCCTGAGCGCCTTGTGGATACTGACCAAACGGCACCGGTACCGCGTATTTTTCGCAGTACTGCATGAAGTATTTGAACCCGCCGGTCTTGAACAACCACGGCCAGTAGCACGAGCTGAGTAGAGCGACTCCATACGGATTCGTACAGGTCGCCATGTGACGGCTCACGGCAAATTGATAATCGGGAAAACGCTCGCCCCCCAGTGACGAACTGTTCAAAACCAGCAGATTGCCATCGTGGTCGAATTTAAAACGGTTGTTTTTGCGATCCAGCACCTTGATCGGCAAAATATGCCCATCGACGAAGTCCCACACGACCTCATGCACTTTATAGCCGGTGAAAATCGCCGACGACATCTGCCACATCACCTCCATCCAGTCGACCGCTACGGCGTTCGGCTGGCAATGCTGGAGCCAGTATTCGCAGAGGTCAGCGGCCGCTTGCGAGCGAGCATCCTGCTCATCACCGGCTACCACTCGGGTGCGGTACGAGCGAAACGAGCCACGAATCGAGCGAATATCGCCAATGACGTGCGCATCAGCCATAATCGACGCATAGACCGCATCCGCCACGCCCAATCGGCGCAAAATCGGGTCGGGGTTCGGCATGGCCATCATCTTATTGAACCACGTCATGTCACTACCCGCCGCGACCTCTTTGCCCAGCAGTTCCTTGGCCGGTTTGATCAGTTTATTGTCGTTCGTTGCCATCATTTACTCCAAATCCACAGCCAAAACCAGCCATTCGCTGGAAAAATTGCGGCCAATACCAACATCAACAATGCCCAGCCGAGCAGTAATTTAATCTCGTCCATCATGCCTCCGGCTGGCCTTTGTATTTGAGTAGATCGCCTCTTTTTTGACATCGTTTAATCGCTCTTCTTTTTTGCCCCCAAGCGATTAGCCACGGCAGAATGGGCGTGAATGGAATCATTAGGAGAATAATCAACACAACCAGTACAAACTCCGTTAGCGGCTCCCGCAAGTCGTCCCAAGCATCCAGAAAAGAGCATTTAATGTCTTTAAAAAAACGATCAAACCAAAAAAACTGGCGAGCTGATTTATGGAGGGGCAGATTAATATAGTTCTTGTCACAGTAGCGAGGTTGGTCGCCGTCCATCACGACATCACCATCGCCAACTGTGTAATGCAAAACGTTTTTCATACTCATCTCCCATATTCCAAATCCCGCCGCGCCGCCTTCATCCGCCCCGTGCGGATGCCCTCCATCTGCTGGTGAAAGGACATGCACAAAGCCCAGAGCATGTGCAGTGCATCCGGTCCGTCGTCGTGTGCTTCGGGGTAATGAAAGAGTTGCTCGATCAGGGTGTGTAAACCGCGCCCGAGCCGAATGCGACCGGCCTCGACGTGCGGCTGGATGCTCAAAATCCGCAAATCTTTATCACCCACCGGCTTGACCGAGCGCACCGGAATCGGTATGCCGAGCGCAGAACTGCGTTTTTGTAGCTCCGTGGCAAAAAACTCCTGAAA
>CAZCDD010000136.1:0-3725 GCA_964497405.1 uncultured Hydromonas sp.
CCGAGCATTTCCTGCACCGCGCGCAGATCGCCGGAGGATTGCAAAATATGCGTGGCGAACGAATGGCGCAGCATGTGCGGATGCACGTGCACTGGCAATCCGAGCATTTGCGCGTATTTGCCCAGCCGCAACTGCACCGAGCGCGTGGTCAGGCGCGTGCCGTTTTGCCCGATGAATAAGGCAGGGGTTTGCTGAGCGCGCTTGATGGCGCTACGTATCGCCAGCCAGTTTTGAATCGCTTGGATGGCAGGCGTACCGACAGGGACGATGCGTGGTTTACTGCCCTTACCCAGCACATGCACCTGTTGCTCGGTCAAATCCAACCAGCCATCCCCCTGCAAGGTACTGGGCGAATGCTGATTCGGCGGCGCAATGTCCAATGCCACGATCTCCGACACGCGCAAGCCGGATGAATACAGCAGCTCAATCAGCGCGTGATCGCGCAGGAGCAACTCCGGTTTGATTTTTTCAGAGGAAGCCGCTGCAATCTCAGAACCCGCCAGACGCACCGCATCATCGACGGATAAGGCTTTGGGCAAGGATTTAGGTGCTTTCGGTGCGCGAATACCTTGCAGTGGATTGATCGGCAGATGACGTTCCAACACCATCCAGCGAAAGTAAGAGCGCCAGCTCGACAGATAGCGAGCAATGCTTTTCGGACTGTGCGCCTCACTGTGTAGCTGCATAATCATCTGCCGCGCGTGGTGTGGCGTCAGCGCATTCACATCATTCAGTTGATTTTTTTGCGCCATGTGCAGCAATAAGTGCAAATCACGCGCGTAATTTTCACAGGTTTTCGGCGACAGATGTTTTTGCAGGGCCACCCATTGCAGATAGTTCTGCATCGACTCAGGCAACTGAGCGGTCAGAGACGCAAGCGGCGTTGACATTGAGCTTATGAGCCCAGCACCGGCTGCTGCAATCGGCTCAAAGCCGAGCCGACCATCACGCCGATGTGTTGCAAAAACTGCGTGCCCATGTCCGGCGTGAAGCGCTGCGCATCATCCGCGCCAAACAACAATACGCCCAAGCACTCACAGCGTCCGCCGCGCAAGCCCCACAGCGGCACAATCGCCAACGAAGCAACCTGACCCGTAGGACTTTGTTTGGCCAGCAAACCTTCGATTTCAAAGCCCTTGCACGCACCGCAATACGGCGAGCGCAGACTGTTGGCAAACACCACCACGCTGTCCGACCAACCTTGAGCCGCTGGATACAGCATGGCGCGCGTGCGTTCATCCCACACCAGCACCTGCACCGCATCCAAGGCAAAACTACTGCGCAAATCCTCGGCGATCAAGGCCGGTAGCTCCTCGGCAGTCAAAGCCGAGAGCCAACTGGATACCAGTGAAAACAATTTATCGTGGTTCTTTTGGTTGTGCGTGGCCTGTACCAGCAATTGCTCCAAACGCGCCTGATGTTGATCCGCCTTATCGCGCAGTACATGTGCCTGCCAGTTCGCCATGGAAATCACATTGCCATTTTTTTGCGTCGGCAAAGACAGTTTGGCCAAAGAGTCCGCATGATTACTGAAAAACTCAGGATGGCTTTGCAAATATGCCAAAACCTCACTCGCGCGCATCGGCGACTCGCCGCCCAAGGCCTCCACGCCACTGTCCAAGGCATCCATATCACTGCTCATATTGATAGACTCACTGCTCGACATATTCACCACTCATTCAAATTCATATTATTGGGCGCCATTGAGGCTCACCACCCCATCGAACACCAATACCGCTGGCCCCGTCATCATCACCGGCGCATCAGCACCCTGCCATGCGATACTCAGCTCGCCGCCGCGTGCCGTCACATGCACCGGCGAATCCAGCACACCGCGGCGTATCCCCGCGACCACCGCCGCACAAATACCCGTACCGCACGCCAAGGTTTCACCCGCGCCGCGCTCAAATACGCGAATATGCACATCATGGCGGTCATTGACCTGCATAAAACCGACATTGACCTTTTTCGGGAACATCGGATGAGTTTCTAAAAACACACCTTCGGACAGAACCGGCGCAGCGTCAATACTATCGACAATCTGCACCGCGTGCGGATTGCCCATCGAGAGCAAAGACAACCAATGCGTTTGACCGGCAAACGCCACGCCATACAGCGTATCCTCGCACATCGTCTGCGTTGGCAAACCGCTGACCTGAGCGGGTAAATCCTCGGGCTGAACACGCGGCGCACCCATATTCACCGTCACGGTATCGTCGTCATTCAGTTTTAAACGCATCACTTGACCGGTGCACAAATGCACGCTGACTTCGCGTTGCGCTGTCAGACCTTTGGCCACCACAAACTTCACAAAACAGCGCGCACCATTGCCGCAGTTCTCCACCAGCGAGCCATCCTGATTATAAATCGTGTATTTAAAATCCACGCCGGCGATGTCGGATTTTTCCACCAGCAAAATTTGATCCGCACCAATACCGAAATGACGATCGGCCAGTTCACGCCACATGGCTGGCGTGATTCCTGATAAATCCTGAGAAATGCCATCGGCGACAATGAAATCATTGCCCGCGCCGTGCATTTTGCTAAATTTCAATTCCATAATTTTCTAACTTAAAAGGACGCAGAATCAGTCGGTTTTTACGATTTCCGTAGTGCCTCAATACACACCCGCCGCGCCTTCGGGGCGGGTTTTAAAACGTTTGTGCATCCACAAATACTGCGCTGGATCCTCGACGATGCGCGCCTCGATGAACGCATTCATAAAGCGCACGGCCTGCGCCTCATCGCCCACGCTATCGGGATAGCCATCCCACGCGGGGTAATATTGCATGATGTAGCGCGTCTTGCCCTGCTTCATGGATTCTGGGTCAATACGGGTAATGCACGGCACGATTAGAGCTTGGGTCAAATTCGCCAGTTTGGGCAGCGCCGTTAAGGTCGCGGCCTCTTGCCCGAAAAACTTTGAAAAAATCGCATCCTTACGCCCGAAATCCATATCCGGTAAATAATACAACGGGATATTCTCACGCAGCAGCTTGATCAGTTTACGCACCCCATCTTGGCGCGAATACAAATACGCCTGTCCCGAACGATTGCGCCCCTCCAACATCAGTCGATCAAACACCGGATTGGACTGACGTTGATACATACTCACCGTCGGATAATCGGCGTTGAAACGCACACCGCCCGCATCCAGCCCGACAAAGTGTGGCGCGAGGATGATGATTGGGCGATTTTGTGCCAGTGCCGCGTGCACATGATGCTCGTCACGCGTCTGGATATGACTGAACAAAGCCTCTTTACGCCCAAACCAAAACAACGAACGATCGACCAAAGCCTGCGTGAAATACCGCATCTGTTGTTGTGTCACCTGTTCAATCTGCTCATCGGACCAGTCGGGAAAACACAAGCGCAGATTGGTGCGCGCGATGTGCATGCGTCGTTTTGCTAAACGCTGTGCCAACCACGCCATCCCTTTACCCAACTGATAGCGCAAACCATCTGGCCAACTGGCCATACTTTTGAGCAACCACGCGGCGACGTGCGCGCTCCAATATTTCGGCGCATTTAAATTCCGCTCACTCATACCACAGACTCCGCGCCTTTATACCGATTGTAATTCCACAAATACTGCTCCGGCGCCATGCGAATCAAACGCTCCATGTGCGCATTGATCGTACGCACATCAGCAGCGACATCCCCCGAATCCGGCACATCCACCACCTCAAAATACAGCTCAAACCGATGCGGCGCATCCACGCGTT
>CAZCDD010000137.1:0-3669 GCA_964497405.1 uncultured Hydromonas sp.
GCGGACTTCCAAGCAAATTCATACGTTTTACGCCCACATCCTTCAAAATTTGTGCGCCGATGCCGTATAAACGCAGCTCGCTCGGCGCTTTTGGCGCCGCACTGGCCGGATCGGACAGGCGTTGGAACTGGGTCATCAGGCGTTGCGCTGGCTCTTGGCAATTGAGCAGCACCGCTACGCCCGCACCTTGCTGTTGAATATGCGCCAGCGCCGCCGTCAGCGACACCGAATGCGTGGTGTTCTGCGTATCGAGCAAATCCAGCACCGAAAACGGCTCATGCACACGCACGGGCACAACGTCTGTTCCGGCGACATCGCCATGCACCAGCGCCAAATGGGTCTGACCCGCGGTTGGTTCCTCGTACAGCACAGCAGTGAATTCGCCCACTGCGGTTTGCATGGTGTACTGTCCCACGCGCTCAACCAGTCGCTCACGCGCGCTGCGGTATTCGATCAAATCGGCAATCGTACCAATTTTCAATCCATGCTCGCGGGCAAATTCTTTCAGCTCCGGCAGACGCGCCATTTCACCATCTGGCTTCATAATTTCGCAGATCACCGCCGCCGAGGTCAATCCGGCCAAGCGCGTCAAATCACAACCCGCCTCGGTATGACCCGCACGAACCAATACGCCCCCACTGCGCGCGCGCAACGGGAACACATGTCCGGGCTGCACAATGTCGGTCGCGCCGAATTGCTCACCTGCCGCCACGGCAATCGTACGGGCACGGTCGGACGCGGAAATACCCGTGGTCACACCTTCGCGCGCCTCAATCGATACGGTGAAATTGGTGCCGTACTGCGTGCCGTTTTCGCCCGCGCCGACCATCATCGGCAAGCCGAGCGCATCACAACGCGCTTCGGTCAGACACAGACAGACCAAACCACGCGCGTGCGTGACCATGAAATTAATCGCCGCCGGCGTAACGAAGTCCGCCGCCAGCACCAGATCGCCCTCGTTTTCGCGATCTTCCTCGTCCACCAGCACCACCATGCGGCCAGCTTTGAGCTCGGCAATGATTTCTTCGGTGCTCGCCATCGCTTGGGGCTCCTGCACGGCGGGGATACTCGGTTCAATGATTTCTACTGCTGTTGCATCATAGGATGACATAAAATACTCTATGTGGTTGATTTGAATAAGCGTTATTGTACGTGATTTGTCGGTTCGCCACGCATGAGTTGATCGACATAGCGCGCCAACAAATCCACCTCAAAGTTGATGGCATCACCCGCTTTCAAGTACTGAAACACCGTGTGCGCCATGGTGTGCGGGATCAAATTGATCGTACCGAACACTGCCGCATCACCCCCCGCCTCCGTCCACACGCGATTGACCGTCAGGCTCGTGCCGTTTAGCGTCACCGAGCCTTTGTCCGCGAGGAAGCGACGCCACTTCATCGGCGCGGCGAAAATCAGCTCAAACGACTCACCCACGGGGTTCAGCGACACAATACGCGCTACATCGTCCACATGCCCCGAGACCAAATGCCCGCCCAGACGATCGGACAGACGCATGGCTTTTTCCAAATTCACATGGCCGACACGATCCAAGCCGCTGGTTTTACTCAAACTCTCATGCGACACATCCACAGCAAAAGTTTTCGTATCTTTATCCAACGCGACCACCGTCATACACGCGCCATTAATCGCAATCGAGTCGCCCAAACCCACGTCCGACAGATCCAAACGCTCGGTCTGTACCGTCACGCGCACGCCCGCAAAGCTGCTGTCTGCAGCCAGCGGCGTGACCGCGGTAATTCGCCCCACATCGGCGATGATCCCTGTAAACATATCGTTTTACCCTTCGGTTTTGCTTTATATGATCAATGCGCCATTCTAACATTTTTGCACGCAAGCACCGCCATGAAATCCGTCCACATCCGCCACAGCCACGGCCACGGCCACGTCACCCCATGTGTCTGGCAGCACTGCGATCCAGCACCAGAATAATTCCGCGCTCCTCACCTACCCAACGAACACACATCCAAATAGTTAAATACACCAAAATTGATACAAAATTAGAATTTTTACACAAACAAAAGCGAAATATTTAGATTAAATCACCGAAAATTCAAAATACTCCGTCAACCTTTATCGAACAAAAGCATTAGTCAATCAGCGCCGTACTGCGCTAAGCATCATCGATACAAAAAGGAATTTATGAAAAACAAAACACCTCGTTCACACATCATTTGCGCCGCATCTTTATTGAGCTTATTGGTTTTACCGCTGCATGCTCAAGCCAACTACACCATCCGCAATCTGGACAATCAATACGACGAAGCCATCACCTACAACATCCCCGTCGCACCGGGCAAATCACTGAAAAAGCACCACGGCTCCTTCTCCATCACCGTACCCGGCAAAGGGACGGTGCAATTCACCGACATTGGCGATCGCAAGGCATTTGGCTGCTTTGCGCCGACATGGGGCGCCATGATTCGCTACCAAGGTCAAACATGGGGCTTTTACTACGAAGGCGATGGCAAACTGGATGTCACCATCGACTACAACGGCGAACTGCTTCTCAAACCCGTTAACGGCCAAGTGTTCAGCTCCGGTAGCTGCGCTGGCGAGCGCCTCTGGTAAACTGCGAACAAGCGCAAAAAAGCCCCGATGATTCGGGGTTTTTCAATTAAAAAAACGGATGTTCCCCTCGCCCGCTTTCGGGAGAGGGGCAAGGGGAGAGGGCAAGTTTTAATCCAATGATATTAACCATTCAAACACACAAAAATCGCCCCAATTCCCCCAAAGAAAACTACGCAAAAAAGCCCCGATAACTCGGGGCTTTTGAATAAACCGATCACAACCGCTTTCGCAAACGCAAACGCAAATCTTGCCCGCACATCAGCGGCTCCAGCCAGTGCCATAGCCCCGCATTCAACAAAGCATCTAAATTGCAATTCGGCGAAAACTGCGCCGTAGGCAAACCCGCGCCCACCACACGCGGCGCAAGGTACATCAGCAACTCATCGACCAAGCCCGCTTCGAGCAACGCTGCGTTCAGCGCCGCCCCCGCCTCCACATGAATTTCATTGAAGGTCTGCTCGGCAAAGTACGCCCACAGCGCGCGCAGATCCACACGTTCATGCTGCACATCACCCACCGTCGTTGAAACCGTAGGCAGGCGCAGTACCGTCAGATTCGCGTGCTCCTGCTCCAGCAATGCCAAGCGCGCCGCCAACGCCCCCGACTGCGGATGATCCCCCGCCACATCAGCGCAGGCCAACCACACCTGACCGTCATTGAATAGTTTGGCACTGACCGGCGTTTGCGCCCACGCATCCACCACGCATTTAATCGGCTGATTCACCAGTTCCACGCCGCGCACATTTAACTGCGGATCATCGTGCAATACCGTACCTACGCCGGTCACAACCACATCCGCACGCGCACGCCACAGATGCCCGTCCTGCCGCGCCGCTTCACCTGTAATCCACTGGCTACGCCCCGTCGGTAGCGCTGTTTTACCATCCGCACTCTGCGCCCATTTGAGCCGCGTGAACGGACGATTCGCCTGCATGCGCGTCATAAAACCGATGTTCAAATCATGCGCCGCCTGCGCCAACTCATGCTCGGGCGGCAACACCTCCACCGCTATGCCCGCAGCGCGTAATTTTTCCACACCCTGCCCCGCCACCTGCGGATTCGGATCCAGACACGCCACCA